>JALXES010000001.1:0-2094 GCA_027069365.1 Candidatus Moraniibacteriota bacterium
TGGCTTTTGGTGCGCACGCTGGCGTGGAGCGAAGTTCTCGCCCTTCTGCGCAACGCACAGTACGGGTGGCTGCTACCTTACGCGACAGTTGTGATGGTGGGGAATGCACTATCTGTTTTGCGCTGGCAGTCAATGATTATTGGTACGCACGTTCCGCGCCTCTGGACGCTATTCTGTACATACATCACTGCCTCCTTCATCAACAACTTCTTGCCGGGCTTTGTCGGTGGCGACACGTATCGTGCCTATCGCTTGCGCCGTACAGATAACATGCAGCTATACGAGACGATGCTCAGTGTTGTCGCCGACCGGGCAACAGGACTGCTGGGCATTCTCTTGCTTGCCGCAGCTAGCGGCACGCTCTGGATTGTGCAGGGAGAGGCACACCCGCTGACGCTCCTCATGGTCGTGGCGACAGCGGTGCTCCTCATCGTCGGGCTCTTTTTTGCGCACTTTCGTGTGCATATTATCTCTCTCCTCTCTCGCTTCATCCCACGCAAAAAATACCGTCGCTATGCGGAATTGATTGGGCGCTATACAGATGGATACATCATGCGCGGTATGGCGTGGGGGGTGTTGTTTGGTTTGGTTGGTGTTGGCGGTGCGAATTACGTGCTCTTTCTGACATTCAATGTTGAGCCGCCGTTTTTGCCGTATCTCTTTCTTGCGCTCTTGTCGAGTGTGGTTGCATCACTGCCAATCAGTATCGGCAACATTGGCATCAAAGAGTGGGCCTACATCACACTGTTTGGCCTGATTGGTGTAAGCGCACCGGTGGCGGTTGCTGTTGTAATCACCGGACGCGTCATGCAGGCGCTCATCTCGCTTGCAGGCGTGCCGTTCTATTTCACACAAAGCGCCGCTCTCCACAGGGAGTGCAAGGATGGGAAGAGAAGATAAACTCGCAGAGCCTATAGAGCCGGTTTTGTGGGATCTTGTGTGTAGGAGATGTCGATCGTACGTGCATCAAATACCCGCACAGTGTTGCTGGAACGTCCCAGTGTGATTGTGTGCACCGGTGGCGCGTCAGTTGTGTAGAGCTTGTCAAAGAGGATGAGGTATTTCGGGTTATATTTCTGCTTGCGCTTTACATCACGCGTAATTTTCTTTTGCCGTCCGCTGGAGACGACATAGTAGGAGAAGTGGTACCCTTGCGTGAGATACTTCTTGAAATCTGTCGTGCTGGCACAAGAACCGACAAAGATGCGACACACACCGCGCTTGTCGCTCCAAATAGTGAGGTTTTCAGCGTTGGGTAGCGTATTGAGGAACTGCGCAATTTGATAGCTACCGTCACCCATCTCTTTGGGATTGAGGATGTAGCGCTCCGGCAGCAATACGTTGGCATAGCTAAAGTAGTAGGGCCGAATGGTCCAGAGGCTGTATACACCACTACCGAAAATGAGTGCAAACACAGCACTTGCGACAGCTAGCCGCCGTGCTGGCGTTGTGACGTGGTGCACGAGGTGCGCGGCGCCAATGCCCATGAGAACAAACAGCAGCGGGAAGAGCACAATCTGATAGCGCAGTGTCGCGGCAACACCGTTTGCACTGGAGCCAACGTCATAGAGAATGATGAACGCCAGGATGGCCAGCGCGCTGAACTGTGCAGTAGATGGAAGCGTCCCACGCATTAGCGCAACAATTGTGCCAAGCACAAAGAGCAGGAGCACGGGCGTCACGCCAAAGAGGAGTGGGAAGAATGCCGCAAGGTAGACGCCCCAGAAGCCCACGTCACCATAGGAAGATTTTGGTGACGCAAGGATATCCTGGAAATTGTACCACGGCATGCCGGCAAGTGTATTGAAGAACATGAGGGCGGCGCTGAGTAAGAAGGCGCCGAGAATGAGGCGTGTGAGGAGTTTTTGGTAGCGCTGCAGAGGTGCGATGAGTGTGCGCACAATGCGTGAGCGCCATACCAGCGCATCAAGGAGGAAAAACACCAGTAGTCCAACGGCGTACGGCCACGTGCTCTCAAAGGCCTGTGAGAGCACCGTGAGGTCCAGGAGCTTGCGGGGCTTGACCCAGACGGCGGGGAAGAGTGCTGTGATCGTCCCAAGTGCGATGAGTGTGATAGTGCCGTAGGTGCGCAGG
>JALXES010000001.1:2104-2845 GCA_027069365.1 Candidatus Moraniibacteriota bacterium
TCTTTGATGGGCGCACGATGATGCCCAGGAGAATGAGGCCGATGAAAAAGACAAACAGCACATTTGCTACATACTTTGTCAGCAGCGCCAGCCCCAGGAGTATGCCGGTGGCCCATGTGAAGCGCCGTCTGCGTGCGGGGTGTGTTGCGTGAATGATATTGAGATACGCCAAGATGGTCAGTGGCACGAAAACCCACAACAGCGCATCCGGATTGACCATGCGACTCATACCGATGAGGATGGGCGATGTGGCGATGCCGGCAATCGCAAAGAGCGCCCCGCCGCGCCCAATGAGCGGATGGAGGAGTAGATAAAATACCGGAAGCATGAGCACGACAAACATGGCGATTGGCGCGCGAAATGCCGTATAGAATTTTTCTACATTGAACCCGGCAATGCCATTCTGGCGGTAGTTGAGCACCTTGTAGTCCTTGTAATTGTGCAGATAACCACCGGGGAGCATGCCGGCACCGGAAACAAGGGCGACCGTGATACCCGGCTTATCAGAGATGCGCGTGCCTTTAAAATCTGCTTCAAAGAGATTTTTCCAGTACTTCGGTACGCGGTTGTAGAGCCAGAGCGACTCATCAACGAGGGACTGGCGTGCAATACCGGAGAGGGCGAAGAACGCCATGCACAGCATGCTTGCGCTAAGAGCAAGGCCGATGACGTAGTTCTTGTGCCGCAAGACACGCTGGTGAAACATAAGGGTGGGTATGTAGATAATAGTAATACTGATAT
>JALXES010000002.1 GCA_027069365.1 Candidatus Moraniibacteriota bacterium
GTTGCGCACCTTGCCCTCCTCTTGCTCAATATTGATCTGCGACTGCACCTGCGTGACACTCCGGCGCAACTGCTTGATGATTTCATTGGTCTTTACCGGATGGATAAAGTAGGCAATATCCATTGGTAGATCCAGATTGATGATTGGCGAGAACCAGTTTGTCTGCAAGTACCGCGGATAGGTCGTCACAAAAAGTGTGCGCGCATAGACCTCACCGACCTCCAGGAACATCGGCGCAATGCGCATCGCACTTGGCGCAATCAGCCCGCGCACGGTTGCCACGCCGCGTTGATAAATTTTTTCCGCCTCCACAATTTCCGGCTCTGGCGAGCGATTGTCAGAAGCTGCTGTTTTTTTGGTAAAAAGGCCCATGTGTCTAAGTATCAAAATATTTCTCCTTGCTACAACCCGCGCGCATTCACACGATCAAGTTCTGAGAGTGACGTGTTCGTAAACAGTGACGGGTTATACGCATTATACAACAGTTCCAGTACTTCCTCTGTGTTGAGCATTGTGCCGCGCACGCCTGTTCCTGACAGCCCGGCAATCACGTGATCCACGCGCTGGTACAGCTGATTTTTATATGTCTCAAACTGCTCACGCTTTGCGCTGATTTCCTGTGCCGGGTGCAGCGCCGCCATGATGCGTGTAAAAAATCCGCTATCGGTACTCTCTACCGGCGAGAACGGCACAATGACGTAGAAAAATTTGGACATGATGTTCGCCACCTCTGTCAATTCTTTGACAAATGCGCGGTACTCTGCAATCTGTGTGCGCATGATTTCACTCTCCGTGCGGCGTTCGCGATCGTTGAGCATCTCCACATACGGCCCAATGTTTAGCTTACGTGAACTAATGACAATCTGCAGCGGAAAGTCCAGTGAGTTGAGGAAGTTCTGGTACTGTATTGTAATGGCATCTTGTTCCTCTGTGGATTTAAGCTCAAAGTTGATTGACGACATCATCAATACTGCGCGCAACGCGCCGTTGCGCAGCACAATAACGCCGTCGTGCACTTCCGCCACGTCAACGTACTTCTGCGTGCTTGCGCCCTTGGGGCCGCTGGTTAATTTGTCATGGTGTAATCGCTCCATATCATACTATCTGCTAGACATGTCGTACATGTGCTTTTTATTTTGTCGTCGGCGGCTTTGTGGTCTTCTGCACACTCTGCTTTTCCAAAATTTCCACCGCGCGATCTGTCTGGTGCATCCCTTCCGTATCCAGCACGTCCGCCAGCGCTGCAATATCACGCGGATCCATACTCGTTGACTTCTTGTAGAACTGCGTCTTGAATTGTTCTTCTTTTTGCGCTCTCTTGACACGCTGCTCCTCCGGCAACCGTCGCCACACATAGATCTTTGGCTGCAGGAGAAATGTGATTGCATAGCCCACAAACGCAATCAGCGGAACGCCATGCGGTCGATAGAACGCAAACGCCACGAAGAGAAGTGAAACCGGTATGGCTATGACGTAAAACGCCGTCTGCTCAAACATGTTCCACATCACAATCAGAACACCGCCTAACCCCAGCATCCACAGAAACTGCTTTGCGGTGAGCGGACCGGCGATTTTGTCCTCAACATCAATGTATTGTGGTACACCAAAAAGCATGTTGACACACTTAGGAGTTAGAGGCCATGTATGACGCGCACGTCACACGACGGTCTCTACATCCCACAGACCATGCACACGTCCTACTGCTCTTGCGTCTTTTCGCGTGGCAGTTTCTGTCCCGATGAAAAGTTAATGTATCCCATCGGCTGCGCCGCACTGCGCCGCACATCCTGTGTGCGCTGTGCAGTCACTTGCGCTCCGACCCGTGCGTGTCGCATGGCGGCTTGCGCGCCGTTTTGCATCTGCTGTGCTTTCAGTATACCATCTTTTTTGTGATTGTGCTGTACGCGTGTAGCGCGTGGCTGTGGCATCGTCGGGTGAGGCGCATGCGGTGGATGCTGTGACACACCTTTTCTGTGCGGCACTGTCTGCGCCTCCGGGAAGACGACTTCTCCACGCTGGGTATCCACAATCATCGCCATGTCTTCATCAAAGGACTTCAGCACCATCGCCACACGCTGACGCTCCGCAGCGGACAACTCTTTTGTGTTGCGGTTGTGGAAGAGATAGTTCCCACGCTCAATCGCCGTATGCCGCCCTTGCCCAATCGCCAAATGATAGTCTGTCAACCAGTTTTCAATCGTGCCGGGACTGCGCCGCTGTGAACCGGCCACGATGAGTGACTGCTGTGTGATGACCTGGTCTTTAAGCGTGTCAAAACGGTCCAACGCACTGCGCAACGTCATGCGCTCTTTGGTTTCTTTGACCGGCTTCTTGATAATCTGTGTGGCAAGCACGCGTGCAATGCGTTGTGCCACCATTGGTGTGACGCCAATGTTTTGTATGAGGTAGTCCGCAAACTTTTCCAGCGGCAACTCGCCAAAATAGTACAGCCGCACAGCACGCGCCAAATATGCTGTTTTATTGATATCTTTTATATACCTCTCATGTAATTTCTCAATAACTTTTTCCGCAGTACCATCAGCTAGCCGATCCCTCACTTCTTGTGAAAGCGCAAAAAATTTGTTCCACCGATCCTTGTTCTGCTCTTTTGTTTCATTATCACATGTAGGAACGAGCATTGGTGAAATTGCTTTTTTGAAGTATGCTCTACTCTGATTGGTTGTTTGTTTTTCTTTATTGCTCATAGGTACCATTATTCGTGCTCAATTGCTCTATGTTGTCCAGTGTCCATAATTTTCGCTCTCTCTCTGCATAGCCTCATGTTCATCTCTGGTACGCACAGACTGTGCATATCTTCGTGCTGCCTGTTCATTATTGATAATAGCATCAAAATGTTCTCTCCGCTCCTCGTAACCTATGTGCTCTGAATTACGAACTGCCCCGAGATTCTGTTGCGCGAGTGCTCCGGCATCAACATTGAGATATGTTTGCATTGCGCGCCTTCCATTGGAGTCATTAGGGTTTCCACCAAGATTTGTATTACCTTCATTATTGTTTGCAAAACGTCGCCCTTCTGCAGCAGCATATGCAGCAAGCGTGCCCCTCTGATTACGCTGTTGCAAGTTATTCTCAATATCAGAGAGAATACGAGCCGAAGCAGCATTGCTCCCAAATCCATTTGGTGCTGTAATTGCCCGCAGTTGTGCAACATTGAGATTTCCGTTTTTAGAGAGCAACCGCGCCGCAGCAGCTTGTTCATGCTGATCATTAGATGTTCTAAGAATGTTTGCCAAGTCAACATCGCTCAATCCCTCCAATTGTTTTTCTGCTTCAACAACAGCATTTGTGAAGTGTCGCGTTTCTACAGCGGCACGACGCGCGGCATCAGGTGCTGCTGCAAGTTCTGCTCTGTTGGCGATGCGCTGATCACGCAGACGATTGCGCCTATCACGCCAATTCCTAAACTGCTGACGCCTTGTGCGTACAGGATCACCGAGTGCGTAGTCCACCCCACGTCCCGCACCAACAGCAAGATACCTACCACCTCTGCGCAAGCCGCGGCCAGTTCTTCTAACAATGTTCTGTCCAAAGTTTGTCACCATTTGTGAGGCGCCGTCCGAGGCGGTGTTTGTCATGATGATGCCCGCCCACAGAATCACCACCGGAATCATAAGGAAGGCAAGATTGGTCATGTTGCTTGACTGACTGGCGTCTGTTGTTGCGACATCTGTGGTGACAGCAATGCGGATGTCACTGTCTTTACGAAACGCCATGTCGTGCGTGTACGCCATAAACGACATTGCAAAGAACAGCATAAACACGAGAATGGGACCGTTGAAGGCGTACTTAAAGAGGTTGCTCCACCACTTCTGCGCATAGGTCTGTGTAGATGGCAATACCATTGCCACAAACCCGATTGGTGAGAAAATCATCAAGATTGCCAGTGCCACCAAGCGCACTACCAGGATGCCGGCAATGGTAATCATGGAGATGCCATAAAAGAAGGCAAAGACGATGGCAATAAAAATATAGCCGCTTGTTTGTCCTGATACCTCTTTCTGCGGCACAAAGACATCCACAATGTTTGTTGACTTGCCAAAGATCTCCGGAATTTCAAATCCCGTGCCACTGGCCGCCTTTGGGAAGAGTGTGTTGACAAAGAAATACATCAGGATGTTTGACGCATCAATAATCACCTTGGCAATTGGCAGCGAGAAGTTGACCAACAGCGCCATGATGACGAGGCGTACAAGGATATTGCGCAAGTGATAGCGCTCTACTTGGAAGATTGTCGCAAAGGCGCTAAACAACAAAATGAGGATGAATGCGAGGTTTAGCACGTCACGCACAATTGTCCAAATTACATCAATTACGGGACTACCCAGCACGCCATTGACCGTGTCGCTTTGCAGCACATACACAAAGAGCGTTGCTCCACCAACTCCAATAAGTCCAAAGAGGCGCGCAACGCCATAGAGTATCCAGTTGATTCCGGACTGAAAGGCTTCGCGTATAAATTCTTGTGCCGCCGCCATACTTACTGTGATGTCTCCGCCGCTATAGAAAACGTGCCCCAGGATAACAAACGCAAAAAACGCCACCACCATCGTCCGTGGCCGGTGCCATGTGCTGTGCCCCTGTTGTGTCCTGCGCACTGCACGCAGACACTTCCGTAGAACTTGCATACGTCCATTATACCACACTTTTATGCATATGTGCGGACCGGGTGTGGCACGTTCTTTGTTTAGAGAAAGATGTCTGTGAGAAAGCGCACACGCGCCGTCTTGTCTGCGCTGCACACAACAATCGCTACTGCGTCAAAACGGTATTCCGCGTCAGTATGGTTGTGTGCGCGTAGATAGGCAAGTGCCGTGCGATTCAACGCCTGCAACTTCTCACGCGTAATGCGCAACTCCGGCGGATCCACGAGTGCGCCACGTCGCACAAACCGCGTCTTGACCTCCACAAAGTGAAGCACGCCGTCCTTCTTGGCCACAATATCAATCTCGCCACGCTTAATGCCACGCCGCGGCATGTAGTTACGCGCACAGATTGTAAATCCACGTTCCACAAGATAGCGACACGCCAGCATCTCACCAAAGTCTCCACGTCGTTTTGTCGTTGTGTGCTCGCTCATGCATACATTGTACCACCACATCTCGCGACGTATCGCTTGCACGACAAACAAAAAAACGGCACTGCGCCGCTTTGTATTCACCCGCTGCCCCTTGTGTGTATACATCAATCAACATTGTACTCAATATTGCCCGGTGTCTCCACGCAAGGTGTTGTCACCGGGGGCACTGCGCCCCAAAAAGATCATATGTGGGCCGTGCCGCCCGGCGGATACAGACAACATGTTCTGACGTTTCTACTGATACTCGGGTGAAGTAATATCAATAGTGTCGTGACATGTAATGTGTCGTATCCTGTCACTCTATCGCTGTAGAGTGATGACTTACGAAGTCTTGCTTATTTTTTGTCAGCAATCCTTCTTTTTGTGCCCCGTCCCCGGGTTTTAATCCCCTCTTCTTCAAGGTACTGTACAACATTTTCTTTTTGTTTTTGTGTTGCGGTGATGCTGCGCGTTTGCAGCACCTGTTTTTTGTTTTTGTTTTGTGCTCCCACGGGGGGAGTCTAACTAAAACGAGGGACAGTAGCACGGTTCCAATCGTGAATAGGGGGGCTTCACGATTGGAACTGTGCGACCGTCTATAAATGGTTTGTCTGTTTGTCAATGTGCGTGTCTCTCTCAAGTACATGTTTAGTATAGCATAGGCTACGTGTTGGTCAACGCTATGCAGCGCAAGTGCCTCTATTAAGGGATAAATCGCCACTTCTATACTATGTGCGCAAAAAGACCTGCTTTGTGACACAAGATAAAATGATTTCTTTTTTGTTGCTCTCTTTCCAAAAAACTGTGGATAACTTGCAAGTTATCCACAGTTTTACTCTTTTTGACATGCTTTGTCCACACAACAGCATGCTTTACTGCAATGCCCCTTGTGCATTCCCTGTCGCTGTCGGCGCATCTGTCGCGCCCTCCATCGGACCACCAGCACCTGTAGCCGGCGCAACAACACGTGCTGCCGCAGAGTCATCCCCCTGCAGGAGCAGCGGCTGCACTCCTTGTGTGCTTGCTGCGTCCCGCACCGTCGCATCGTACGCAAAGACCATATCCATCATCCTGCGCAGCACCGCACGACTCGTACCCAGAAAGACATGGTCATAGTGCGTTGCGTAATCAATTGACTCTGATGCATCCGGTGTAAAATTGTAGAAACGAATGGGGATGTTTTTGTAGTCACTGTCATCAAAGACGGCATTCTGCACTTGTGGTGGCGCAAACAGGAACAGTGGCGAGAGTCCTCGCGGCAGCGTTGTCTCATACATGCGCAATGCGTCGCGTGTCTGCTCCGGTTGCGATGAGTAGGTGTGGATACCAACGCGCCGTAGGCCGTTTTGTTGCGGCAAGATGTAGATTTGGAATGGTTGGTCAAGTGCCGTGAGCATTGCTGTTGGCAATTGTGGCAAGAAGCGCTTGGCAAAGACTGCAAATGGCAGTGGCGCATTGTTTTCGTCAAATACGCCTATAATCTCCTCCATTGGCCCCTCTTGCCTACTTACAATTTCTTTGAGTTTCTGCGTAATATCCGGGGAGATTGCCTGCGATGTTACAGCGATTGACTTGGTAGCCTGCGGGAAGCGCGCGTCATTGTAGTCGTAAAGCTCCACCGTCTTGACACGCTCTGCATCCTGCGGTGTTGTCTCCGGCACATCCTCAGGGATGTGCGGTCCACTATTCTGCGTCACAATGCGCGTTGTTTGTTGCGATGCAAACCGTCCTACAATGCCTTGCGCCAAGCCGGACGACCACACAAACCACACCAACACACCGAGGATGCCCACAAATATAGCGAGCAACAGCCACGCCAGACCTGTGCTTTTCTTTTGCTGCGCTGCTTGTGGTGCGGTGTTCTGTGACACGCTTTGTTGTGATGGTTTCTTTTGCTCTGTAGCCGCAGGCATAGCGCTTTGTTGCCGCGCTGCCGGCGCCGACTTCTGCGTCTCCGCAAGGAAAGGACTTGGCGACGCCACAGCGGCTGTGTCTTGTAGCTGTTGTTGTGGTTGTGGCGCTGTTGGCGCGCTACCAGACACCGGCGCTGCAGTTCCTGCGGCACCACGTGCGATATCATCCGCCATCGTATGCACATCAAATGCCTCCGGCGCACCGGTGCTGCGGGCACTTTGCGCTGATGCTTTGTTTTTCTTTTTACCAAACATGTCTTTTGTGTCTATTTGTATCTTGCACAAACAAGGGTTTCCTCCATTGTACCACAAAAATGCACTTTTGGGAGATGCGCAAAGAAATTTTAGTATAAAAAATCCCCCTCCCACTCTTCCCTGAGCGTGAGGGGATGCGCACAGCGCTATCGTGCGCGAATGGTTAACTGCCAGCCGTTGCCACGCTCCAGTTCTGCCTTCATGGCAGCGGACAGTGGGATGCTGACAGTGGATGCGCCGCTCATTGCAAGCGGCGCGCAGAAGGGGTTGGTGGTGTCTACGCTGGAGAGTCCCACATCCCAGTGGTCGCCACCGTTGACGCACACTTCAACGGGTGTTGCGCCGTTGAGTGGCGCCTGAAGCCCCTCTGTCTGGAGGCGGGAGACATCAAAGACGGTCACCACGAGGGTGGTGTCCCAGAATGAGATGTTTCCCACGTTTTTTGCACCCTGTGATGGCGTGGTAGTCCATGCCACGTTCCATCGCTCCGGGATAATGTAGTAGGCGGTAAGCGAACTACTCGGTGCCGGGTGTGGCGGCGCTGACGCTGGCGGTGCAGATTGCACTGCCGGGGGCGTCGGGGTGGGGGTTGGCTGGGGCAGTTGCGGCTTACTTTGCGGCAAGACCACAAACCGCTCAATCCGACTGCAGTTGTTTGTGGCAAAGGATTTGTCACAATCTTCTGGTGTACGAATCTTGCGGCGACTGCCCTCGTGCGGCTCCTTAACTTCATCATGCACATCAATGGCTGCACGACACTGCAAATTGGCGTAGTCCGGTACGATAATAAAATCCTTCTCATTCGGGTCATCACCTTTGCGCAAGTCATCAACACCAAAACTCTCCTTGATACGGGGCAGTTGATAGACAACGTCTCCGTTATCATCTTGTACCCAGCACCACACATAACCTTCAATGGTTTTGGAGTGCTTGTTGCGCAAGCTGTCCTTGACATTGGCATTGGCCACTTGCATGCGGAGCACCGTTTTCAGACGCTCACCGGCGATAAGTGTCTTTGAGGAACAATTATCACAGTTGGCGCTGACTTCAGTAGTGTCACGGAAGATGTCAAAGTCCGGACGCAGATCCGAATCCTTGGCAACAAGCTTCTTTGGCGGTGTTCCTTTTGCCAGGAGCCCCGTCGGTGCAAGAGGACGCACCTGCTGCGGCGTGATGTCAACTTGTGCCAGAGGTATGCTGACGGCCTCTTGGTGTTGTGGTGTGTGCCCAACGATAGGCGTGTAGGTCAGAAACTGATTACTGACCTCAACATATCCCACTTGCTGCGCAGAAGACGCACAGGCATGTGTTGTGGGAGCAATGTGCTGCCGAATCCACTGCAACACTTTCTTCCACCAGGAGATCTGCACGTCCTTCTGTGAGCAGATTTCCCCGTTGTAGACGGGTTGCGTAGTGGTGGAAGTGGCTTGTGGTTTGGGTTTGGTGTAGGGGCTATGGGAATTGAGAAAAGCGATAGGGTCAATGAAGCCAAGAAAATCGCCGTTTCTCTCATAGCCAGTCCACCGATCATTATCATCATCGTCAGGAAACCTGATAGCAAAATGCAAATGATCCATCCGTCTATTGCAGTAGCGATAGACACCAATTTCTCCAATCTTTTCACCGGCACGTACAATTCCTGTTCCATGCACACTCGTCATGTGTGCATAAAGAGCAAGGAATGTCTTACCATCCTTGGAATGATGCCGGATAATCACACCGCCGCCAGGAATTCCTTTCCCAGAGCAGTCTTTCCCACCGTATGACCCAATATTGCCTTTTGCGTGAACAACAACTCCATCAGCGATAGCATATACGACAGTGCCAGCGACGGCATCAATATCTTGTGCGAGATGTCGCCTATTCCTGAACTTCGGATTTCTCTCACCAAATTTAAGATATGAGCCAATAGTGCTTGTTCCAGTTGGCCAACACCAGCCAGTTGCCATCTGTTCGCCTGGGCATGCGGCAAGAGCCGACTTCGCCAGGACCATCAACATCAATATAAGACCATAAATCAATTTCATGGTGGTACAAGGGTAGATAACCATG
>JALXES010000003.1 GCA_027069365.1 Candidatus Moraniibacteriota bacterium
CTCTTGCCGCATAACCACCACAGCTCTATGCTCCCCAAACACCACCGCCTCACGACAAAGCAATTTGACCACGTCTGGTCGCACGGTGTTTCCGCTTGCGGCGCCTTTGTGTGTGTACGCCTGATAGCTGGCATGCCGGATGCACGCTACAGCTGCATTGCGCCCAAAAAGCACGCCCGCACAGCAGTGCAGCGCAATCGTCTGCGGCGCCGTCTCTACGGCGCATGTGCACCCATTTTGCACGACGCTGCTAATCAGCACACGCATGCGGTCATCAGTCCCAAGAGCGCCCTTGATGGCATTTCCCCCACCGCACTGCGCGATGACATCGCGCGCACATTGAGAAAGGCGCGCGCACGGACAAAATAGTGTATACTTGGAGTGAGTATGTTTTCTCCGCGCGGCGTGCTGTCAAACGCGCACCCGTGTGTGTATTTTTCTCAGAACTAACAACCGCACATTTATGAGCACTTTTTTTCATGCAGTAGTGATTGACCCTCTCTACAACATCTTGATTACAATCTATGACGTTGTTCCTCCACATGATTTCGGCATCACAATCATTCTCACAACAATTTTCATCAAACTGGCCATGCTCCACCTCTCAAAGAAGCAAATTGAGAGCCAGAAAAAGATGCAGGAGCTCCAGCCAAAAATCAAGAAACTTCAACAAAAATACAAAAATGACAAGGAGCGGCAAACCAAGGAAATGCTCGCACTCTACAAGGAGCACAACACCACGCCCGTTTCCGGCTGCTTGCCACTCATTATCCAGCTGATTATTTTTATTGCCTTCTATCGCATTCTCTTCAGCATGAACGATGCGGAGGTTCTCGTAGAGAGTGCGCGCCTCTATGCGTTTGTCCCGAACCCCGGCAGCATCACGCCCACGTTCCTTGGCTTGATTGACTTGAGCGCACCGAGCCCCGTCCTCGCTGTTCTGGCTGCTACCGCACAGTACTACCAGATGAAAATGATGATGGCAAAACGTGACAAGGAAAAGGCGCGCGAGGAAAACGCGTCTCAGAAAGAGGACGTGCCCAACATGCAGGATTTCGCAGAAACGATGACCAAGCAAATGCTCTACATCGCGCCGGCTATGACGCTGTTCATCGGCTTCACGTTCCCCGGTGGCTTGGCGCTGTACTGGCTGGTCTCCACACTCTTCATGATTGCACAGCAGTACTACCTCACACACAGAGAAAACGCGCGCACGGCAGCACAGTAGGTTGCAGCGCTAACACTTTACCTTATGGCTCTTGGGAGAAAAATCGCATACAACGTTATTGTCAACGTCATCATGAAAGTTGCCTCCACAGCACTTGCGCTTGTTGGCATCGGCTTGATGACACGCTATCTCGGCACGGAAGGATTTGGGGCCTATGCAACAGTGTTGGCATTCTTTGCGCTCTTCGTCGCACTCGCAGACTTTGGGCTCTATCAGATTACCGCGCGCAATATCGGCAAGCAGGACACCGCAGAAGAACAACGCACAATTGAACGCGTCTTCACGTTGCGCGTGATGATTTCCGCCATCGTACTTGTACTGGCGGCGGTTGCGTTGCCGCTCCTACCGTATACCCACGACGTACGCAGTGCCATCCTCCTGGTCGGTGTAGCGTTCTTTTTCTCGTCAAGCTACGGACTGCTCAACGGTGTCTTTCAGAAGCACCTGCGCATGGACCTCGTTGTTATCACAGAGTTTTTTGGCAAGGTCATCCAAGTGGCGTGGATTGCCGGTGTGATGTACCTTGACGCCGGATTTATCTGGCTCGTTGCGGGTGTTGTCGCCGCAATGGCTTTTAACTTCGCTGTGATTGCATTTCTCGTGCGCCGCTATGTCACACTCCGCCTCGTCTGGGACCTGGCATACTGGCGCATGTTCCTCGCGCAATCTCTGCCCATGGGCATTGCCGCAGTTATCACATTCTTCTACTTCAAAGTTGACATGATTTTGCTGTCTGTCCTCCAAGACCAGACGGCTGTTGGCATCTATGGTGCCGCCTACAAGATTATGGAGAACCTCATCTTCTTTCCGGCAATGGTGATGGGGTTGATGCTGCCCATTCTCTCACGCACACTCTCAACAGCGCGTGACGAGTTTGTCAACTACGCCGACAAGACGCTCAAAGTGTTTAGCGTCATCATCCTGCCCATCGTCATTGGTATGCTCTTGCGCGCCGACGATATCATGCGCATTGTCGGTGGCGATGATTTTGATTTCACCGCATCGGCGCTTGCGCTGCGCATGATTGCCTTTGCGCTCCTCTTCATCTTTTTTGGGCAATTTTTCACCGTCCTCCTCGTTGTTGGCAATCGCCAGAAACAGCTCATGATGGCACTGGGCGCGTGTGCGGCATTTAACCTCATTGGCAACTGGCTACTCATCCCGCGCTACTCCTATATTGCCGCCGCCGGCATGTCGGTTGCCACAGAGGGCTTGGTAGTCTTCCTGAGCATTGCCCTTGTCGTGTACTATATGAAGTACATTCCACGCATCCCACAGCTTGCGCGCATTCTGCTGGCCAACGCTCTACTTGGCATCGTTCTGTTTCTCATTGCGCCGCTCGGACTTTTTAGTGCGATTGGCATTGCAGCAGCAACATACCTTGCGGCACTCTGGCTGACGCGCGCTGTCAGCATTGATGAAATTCGTTTGATTTTTGCACGTGATGCAAAGCTTGCTTAAGCTTGTTTTGCAGTGCAACACAACACTATGACCACCGTGTATGCCATTGTTCTAAAC
>JALXES010000004.1 GCA_027069365.1 Candidatus Moraniibacteriota bacterium
CAATTTCCCTGAATCTTCGTTCTGAAATTTTGGAGCGCTTTAAAATGCGTTTTTGCTTGGTCATACAAGGGATTTTTAACCATTTTAGCATGGTTATCTACCCTTGTACCTAAATTTGTAAAGTACTACAGAATTGGGTTTATGTGTATAGAACAACACGCCTCTATTACGCAGTTGCCATCGTATCAGGGGGGGGACAATTTTTGTCAATCACAGGCATTTTCCTCCATTTTCCGGCACCATCAGCGCAAACTTCTCCCGCCTCTTCCACGCACCCGACACGCTCACGTGCACGCGGATAACACTATAGGCGCGCTGTTGCCTTTTACTTATTGCAGACCTTTCTCCTTTAGGAAACGCTGCACCTCTTGCCACCAAGGATAATCTTCACGCCATGGCAAACGCCCGCCATTGATGAAATCCCTTCCGCCCCAAATAACGATGCCATCTGCGTATTTGTACGCCGTTTCCAACTGAAGACGAAAGAAATCAGCCGGAATATAGTGTCCTTTCAAGTCCTTATTTGAATCGTGATATTGTGGCCACACGGTTAGATAGACCGGTTTCCCCGGCGCAAGACGATGTGCTTCCGCAATCTGCGCCGTAGCATACTTCACCCAATTATCACGGTCATCATAAAAGGTATAGGCATTTGGAAAGAGGATATCTACTTTATCAGCCAGAGCTTTAAGTTGGTCGTTTTCTCGTTGCCATGCGCGATATTTTTCGCTTCCCTCCCCCTTAACCGCACGCCAATAGTCTCGCTTTGGTGGAGCAACATAGAGCCCAACGCGCAATTGTGGCGCCTCATCTTTAATGGTATCAATAACGTGAATATACTTGTCCACCTCTCCCGGGAGTTTCCACCGTTCCAAGTCAACATTGAGCATTTCCCCTTTGCTGCTCGCGTCACGCGCCAATTTGCGGATAATATCATCTCGCGGCATCGCCTCACGAGATTCACCCCGGTCATAGAAATGGTATTCATACACAATAGGAAGTGGCACAAAACCGCGCGCGGCAAGATCTGCC
Source organism: Candidatus Moraniibacteriota bacterium (assembly GCA_027069365.1). Taxonomy (GTDB): domain Bacteria; phylum Patescibacteriota; class Minisyncoccia; order Moranbacterales; genus JALVQA01. The sequence goes on from JALXES010000004.1 coordinate 1,033, forward strand.
GGCTTATCGGTATGGAGCGTCATATCAAAAACAGTAAATTGGTGCACTTCTTGTGGTGTACTTTTTGCTCCCCGAACCGCTTGCCTTCCCATAACTGCAGCTGCCGCGGTTGCCGTTGCCGCAGTCGTAGCTGTCGCACCCTCTGTCACGACCCCTTGTGTCTGTGGCGTTTGTGTTTTAAACCCGCCAAGGTGCCAGATGAAGTTACCAGTATCAGGCGTGCTACACCGGGTGCGAGAACTGCAGCCGCACTGAAAGCCGGCAGCCGTCTTGACGCAGCTGTAGAATGCCAGGTAGTTTGTGGGTGCTGTGGAGGTGAAGTAGGGGATGGTTGCTGTGGCGCGTCCGATAATCCAGTCACCGATTTGTTGTGTGCTGTCAGGTGTCAGGGGGACGTTTTGTGTAAACGTGTCACCGTCTGTTGTGAGGTAGGCGTCTTTGTAGATGTAGAGGGTGCTGTTGTTGTCACCTACGGTGATCTTGTAGGCATTTTGGGTACAGTTGAGTGTAAGGAGAGGCGCGTTGTTGGCAAAGACATTGAAGGGTGCAGCAAACATCCGTGCGATGCTGCCGCCGCGCCAGGGTGTACTGCAGTCTGCCGCCTGAGCGTGAGCTGCACTGATGAGAGTGGCAAATGTGAGGATGAGGGAGGGGAGAAGAGACATACAAAGATATTAGAAGCCACATGTAACACTTCTAGCATACCACACATATGCCCGTGTGTACTACTCCTTGAAGAAACTGCTCTTTCGTCTGCAATAGTGTGCTACACTGTGACTATGCAAGACACGTCTATTCTGACAATCAGCCACGTTTCCAAAACCTACGCCGGCGGTACGCACGCGCTGGACGATGTGTCACTGACGCTGCGACGCGGCGAAGTGTTCGCGCTGTTGGGTCCCAACGGTGCTGGCAAAACCACGCTCATCGGCACGATCTGCGGCGTGGTGCGCTTGGAGCGCGGACACATCACCGTGTGCGGACACGACATCGTACGCGACTGGCGCGCAGCGCGGCGATGCATCGGGCTTGTTCCCCAGGAAGTCAATGTGGACATATTCCTGACTGTGCGCCAAGCCGTCACTTACCAGCGCGGCTACTACGGCCGCCGGCGCGACGACGCACTCGTAGAGCGCACGCTCAGGCGCCTCACTCTCTGGGACAAGCGCGACACGGAAATTCGCGCGCTCTCCGGCGGGATGAAGCGCCGCGTGATGATTGCCAAGGCACTGATGAACGAGCCGCAGGTGCTGTTTCTGGACGAGCCGACCGCCGGCGTGGATGTAGAGTTGCGCCGCGACTTCTGGGACCTCGTGCGCGAACTCAAACGCGACGGCACCACCATCGTGCTGACCACACACTACATTGAAGAAGCCGAGGCGCTTGCCGACCGCATCGGCATTATCGCTGCCGGGCGCATCGCCACCGTGGACACGACCGCCAACCTCCTGACGCAACTGGGCAGCAAAACCGTGACCATCACGCTTGACGCGCCACTCTCCCCACTGCCGCGCGCACTTGCGCAGATAAACACACTCCGGCACGAATCACCGGCAACGCTTGTGTACACCGCCGACGCAACACACGCTAACGAACTGGATGCTATCCTTGCCGCACTCCACGATGCCGGTGCACACATCGCTGACATTACCACGACGCAGACATCGCTGGAAGACATTTTTGTAAACCTCGTTAAACA
>JALXES010000005.1 GCA_027069365.1 Candidatus Moraniibacteriota bacterium
CCGCGAGACGTGCACGCGCGAGATGATTAGTGCGCCGGCGCGAGCATACGCGCAGCAGTGCTTCCGCAATCTCAACGTGCGCCACATCATCGTTGACCCCGACCACGATGCCGCGCAGTTTATGGAAGCACCATTGCAGTTTGACCGCATCTACAGTAGTGACCACGTGACGATTTTTGCCCGGAGAGACTAGTGCCATCCGGTTATGAATGCTGCCATCCTGAATGCGCACTTCGTCGTCCCGAGCGTACACTTTGTTGCCCTGAACGTGATTCAGGACCTCGCACACTTTCAGTGCGTTTATGCTAGAATAGAGATATCGGTAAAACGCTCTCTATGAACCACAAAGCAATCCTCACAAGCACAATCATCGCCTTCACCATTGCCGCTGTCTTCTTGGCATTTGTCCTCCAACGGCAATTTACCAGCGCTGACTACTGGAGCGTGGCATTTGTGGACCCCGCCGGCACATCCTACGACGTCACCATCACCAACAACACTGCTACAGATGGCTTTGCTTATACCATCACCGACGCAACCGACACGCTGCTCGTGCCGCGCACCAGCATCACTGTCGCTCCCGGTGAGACGCGTACCATCACACCGCACCTCCCCGAGACCATTACCTCGCCACTGACCATCACCGTCACACACGACAAAAACACACACATCTTGCGCAAGTAATTGTCGTGGTATACTGGGAACTATGAAGACTTCTCCACAACCGAGTGTTTTGTATGTCACGCGGCCGCTGTGTCCGCCGTGGGATGAGGCGAGCAAGAATTTTGCGCACGATCTCGCCAAGCACATCCACACCGCCCACCTCACCATCATGACCAGCGGGCACGTGAGTGATGTCCCGCCGGACGTGACACAGGCGGACATCTACTCCCTGTGCCCGTTTGGCACACGACAAAAGTTGGAGTCGCTGTGGTACCAATACCGACACCGCGCAGATTTTGATATTGCCCATTATTTCTTTACGCCAACGAAACTCAACAGCTTTCTCATTCGCACATTTCTACGCAGTGCGCGCACGCGTACCATCCAAACCGTTGCTACGCTGCGTGATGATTTGCTGAGTGAAGAAGATTTCCACAACATTCTCTTTGCCGACCGCCTCGTGACGTACACACGCTTTGCGATGCACAAACTCCAACGCATGGGCTTCACCAACGTCTCCCACGCCTACCCGGGCATTGACCTGGGACACTTCACGCCGGATACCAAGGACCCGGCATTGCTGGCACACTTCAATCTCACGCCACAGCACACAATTATCATGTACCCGGGCGAGTACATCCGCCTTGGCGCAACAGATACCATTCTGGATGCCATGGAGGCCTACTGGCGCTCGGATGCACCGGAGGCGGCACACACCGTGCTGATGCTGGCACTGCGTGTCAAAAACGCCGCCGATGCGCAAAAGAAACTCGCTGTGCAGGAGCGTCTTGCACGCAACGGCTTTGCCGAACGAGTTATCTACACAGACACCGTGCACGATATGCGCGGACTCTATAACCTTGCAGATATTGTGCTGTTCCCTGTGGCCAACATGCACGGGAAATTTGACGTCCCGCTGGCGCTCATTGAGGCCTATGCGTGCGGCAAACCGACAATCGTCTCCGATATCCCCCGTCTGGCAGAATTCACGAATACGGACATCTCTGCTATCATAAAGAGCGAGGACCCGGCGGCGCTGACAGTTGCACTTACACGGTTGATACGCGATGCATCATTGCGTACCGCTCTGGGGAACGCCGCGCGCGCCTTTGCCACGGCACATTTTGATATTACTAAAACAGCAACACACTATGAAGACCTATACCGAACGCTACGCTGACGCCATTACTGATGTAACGCCGCACAAGAAAGAACTAAAGACCGATCGCATGAGCGTGCCGGCGGTTTTTCACTGTTCCGATGCGATGATGCCCGGTGATGAGACCCTCGCGCAGATTGAGAGCGTAGCGAGCAATGACTGTTTGTTCCACCACACAGCAGCAATGATTGACGTGCACTCCAAACCGGGACGCAAAAATGCCACCGGCACCACGGTGGTCTCCACAGACACAATCCTGCCTCAGGTTAACGACTCCGACCCTGTCTGCGGGATGCGGATGGTGCGCACCACTCTCAACGAGAGCAACACCACGCCACAAGACATCGACCGGCTATTCCAAGCACTCACCACACGCGTCCCGACCAAAACACTCGTGGGCACAAAGGTGCCCTACAGCGTCGTGCTGGACATCTGCGCGCGTGGCACGCAGGCGCTCATTGATCACCTCGGTATTGAGACGCGCAACGAACTACAGAACTCCATGAGCCGCGGCAATTTCTTTGGTGCCGATGTGCCGCGCCGCCGTGTGCTGGACGTTATTCCCCGCCTCTTTTTGCACGTTGCGAAATACCGCCTCGGTCTCCTGGGCGCTGCCGGCAACCACTTCCTGGACATGATGAAAGTCACCGAACTTCTGGACCCGGCAATGGCCGCAAAATTCAATCTCAACATCGGCGACTATGTCTTCCTCATTCACACCGGTAGCGGATTGCTTGGACAGTACACGATGTACATGTACACACCCAAAAAGCGCGAGCACCTCTCCCAGTCACTGATGGTCACACTGGGGCGCCTGACATTCAACTCCCAGAA
>JALXES010000006.1 GCA_027069365.1 Candidatus Moraniibacteriota bacterium
CGGGACGGGGAGGGGGGGCGGGGGGTGGAGGGGCGGGCAGGTGGCGCCAGGAGCAAGCCGGTACTTGGGGGTGAACCGGGTACGGGAAAGACGGCAATCGTAGAAGGATTGGCGCAGCGCATTGTGGCTGGTGATGTGCCGGAGACGCTCAAAGACAAGGAGCTCATCAGCCTGGACATGGGCGCACTGGTGGCCGGCGCGAAGTATCGCGGTGAGTTTGAAGAGCGCCTCAAGGGCGTGCTGAAGGAAATTGAAGAAGCTGCCGGAAAGTATATCCTCTTTGTTGATGAGTTACACATGCTGATTGGTGCCGGCGCTGCCGGTGGCGACAGCGCGATGGATGCGGCAAACATTCTCAAGCCGGCGCTGGCGCGCGGACAGATGCGTACGGTGGGCGCCACGACGCTCAAGGAGTACCAGAAATACATTGAGAAGGATGCGGCGCTGGAGCGACGTTTTCAGCCGGTAATGGTGAGTGAGCCGTCACCGGAGGATGCGGTGGCAATCCTGCGCGGTATCAAAGAGAAGTACGAGCTGCACCACGGCGTGCGCATCACGGATGATGCGATTCTTGCAGCAGTCAAGCTTTCGCAGCGCTATATCACGGATCGCTTCTTGCCGGACAAGGCGATTGACTTGTTGGATGAAGCGGCCAGTCAGTTGCGCATGGAGATTGACTCCATGCCGGCAGAGATTGACCAGTATGAGCGTCGCATGCGTCAGTTGGAGATTGAGAAGGCGGCAATCACAAAGGACTTCACAAAAGACGGCAAGGATGACAAGGTAAAGAAATCCAACAAAGAGAAGATTGCGCAGATTGACAAGGAGTTGGCGGATCTCAAAGAAAAGGCCAATGCGCTGAAGGTACAGTGGCAAGCGGAGAAGGATCTCATCATGGAGGCGCGCGCCAAAAAAGAGCAGCGTGACAAGTTGCGCGCAGAGGCGGAGGCACTGGAGCGCACCGGTGAATTGGAGAAAGTTGCGGAGATTCGCTACAGCAAAATTCCGACGCTGGAGAAGGAGATTGCCGAAGCGGAGGAGAAACTAAAGAAACTCCAGGAAGAAAAGACCATCCTCAAAGAAGAGGTGACGGAGGCAGACATCGCGCGCGTTGTCTCGCAGTGGACAGGTGTACCGGTCTCCAAGATGCTCTCCAGTGAGAAGGAGCGCTTGGTACACTTGGAAGAGGAGCTCGCGCGTCGCGTTATCGGACAGGATGAGGCGGTTAGCGCGGTGGCCAATGCCATCCGGCGCTCGCGTGCCGGTATCGCAGAGGAAGGGCGTCCGATTGCGTCGTTTATCTTCCTGGGCCCAACCGGCGTGGGCAAGACAGAGCTTGCCAAAGCGCTGGCGGAGAGTCTGTTTGACAGTGAGAAGGCGCTCGTGCGCTTGGATATGAGTGAGTACATGGAGTCGCATGCCGTTGCCAAGATGATTGGGTCGCCACCGGGATACATCGGCCATGACGAGGGTGGGCAGCTCACGGAGATTGTGCGCCGCAAGCCGTACAGCATCTTGCTGTTTGATGAGATTGAAAAAGCGCACCCGGATGTCTTCAATATCTTCTTGCAGATTTTGGATGATGGGCGGTTGACGGATGCCAAGGGTCGCACGGTAAACTTCAGCAATACGGTAATTATCATGACGTCCAACATCGGCTCACAGCACATTGCGCAGGCGCACATCGGCTTTGACGACAGCAAGAAGCAGCGCAAGACTGTGGATGAGGAAAAGTTGCGTGCTGATGTGATGAACGACGTGCGCGCGACGTTTAAGCCGGAGTTCCTCAATCGCGTGGATGATATTATCATCTTCCACCCAATCAGCGAATCGATGCTTGCGCAGATTGTGGACATTCAGATTGGGCGTATTGCCAAGCGCCTCGCCGCACGCGATGTCACCGTGACAGTGGACGACAAGGCCAAGGCATGTCTCGTTGCAAAGGGTTACGACCCGCTCTACGGTGCGCGCCCCCTCAAGCGCGTGCTCCAGAAGGAAGTCCTGGACCCTATTGCACTGGCAATCGTCGCCAACGACGACAAGCACGACTTCACAGTAACGTGCACCAACAACACAATTGTTGTGAAGTAACACGTGGTATGCGCAGCATTGCCCACACACCACCATGCCCACCCGCATGGTGGTGTTGTGTTTGCTGCTGGCGTCACGTCACACACAGGACGGATGCGCTCATCCGTGCTTTGAGGTTCATTGACATAGTTCATAGTAGACTATGAACAGGCACTTTCAACAATCTAACCGTACACTTTGCTACACTAAAGTATCTCACACACGCACACATTTCTGAGCATAAATGCAGAGAAATCCTGATGTATTTTTGTGCAGATGAAACAGCAACAAAAACAAGTTTCTCCACAAAGGTTGGAAGAACAACAGCCAACAGGATCTTCACGCTTCTGCGAGAGAGAATCCTCCTCCTTGTATACGATGGACTGATTCTCAACGGCTGCAAGCACTACAGAATCTACCACGCACAGAATGAGTTTGCCAGAGGCAAGAATCACGTCAATGGGATTGAAAGTTTTTGGAGTTACACAAAGAGACGGCTCTCAAAGTTTAATGGTATTAAGAAAGAGCGGCTTCCCATCTTTCTCAAAGAATCACAGTACAGATTTAATCACAGAAAGGATGAT
>JALXES010000007.1 GCA_027069365.1 Candidatus Moraniibacteriota bacterium
GCCATAAACGCCAAAGATGCTGTAGAACACGGCAAGGTAGGCGATATACGGAATGGGGAACTGTGGCGTCAGTGCGCCGTCGGCGGTGTAGAAGAAGCCGGGGAAGTTCAGCGCGCGCCCCTCGCCGTAGTAGCCAAAGAACGCGTCACTGATTGGTGTATGCATGGATAGCGCATGCGACTCAGCAAGCATCATCGCGGCTGTCGCGATGGAGCCTTGGTCGCGCCCGGTGAAGATTGTCGGCGTTGTGAAGATGCTCCACACGAGCACAACGGTAAGCACAATGCCGAGTGCCGGTGCCAGTGGCACAAGCGCGCGCCGCAGCGCCTCTGCACGCGCGGACGACAGCGCAATACCGCCCGCAAAGAGGTAAAAGAAAAAGAGTGCCGGTGTAAAGACGCCGCCGAGCGCACTGACAAATGCCAACGCACCAAACACAACCCAATAGAGTCCGACGTAAGTAACAGTAGTTGTTGTGGAGAGTTTGGTCATAAAGTCTGCAAACGTGCGTGGTTTGGTAACACTCCCAGTATACCGCACTGCGCACACAACGAGAAGAGACGCGCGGTCGGGTTTCATATAAGGAGAGTCGTGCTGCTATTGACAAAGTGTGCTTTACCTTGTAACATACAACAGACCTGGAGAAACGGTTCGCGCCTCCAAAACGCTCACTGTTCCTGCAGGTCTTCAAATGTTCCTTCACTCTCCCCGGCGGCATGGTGCCGCCGGGGACCCATCAAAACCACAGGAGGTTTAAAATGGGTATATTTAAGAAGGCGCTGAGCCTCCTCTCAGCAATTTTTCTGGCAGTCGGTCTTATCGGCTGTCAGACCGAAGTCCCGTCGTCCGTTGGTATTGACGCCAACGGCGACGGTGTGGTGGATTGTCAGGTGGCGGTAGCCACCAACGACAGTTCCGTAACCCTCACCGCCGGCGAGGGTTGCCAGGATACGGCAGCTGCTCCGGCGACGCCCGCCGAACCAACGCCGCCGCCGGCGACGGTGAGTGGCGACAATGTCACATTGACGGAGGGCGGCTTGCAGGTTGTCGTCCTCACGGACGAGAGTGGCAATCTGCGCGTCTATGACGCGGCTGGGCAGGAGACAGCCGTTCCACTGTCCGTTTCCAATGACTGGTGGGGACAGTGGAACGTGGAAGGGCAAGAGCCCGTCTACTCTGCGCTGACGCAGAAAGATGGGGTTTACACCCTTCTGTTCTCCGGTGCTGCCGGCACGGGACACGTGTCGCTCCACTACAGTGTGCCGGGGCAGGCGTCTGTCACGCTGTATCCGGTTGTGATCGGCCTTGGTGATGGCATCACCGAGGTCACGGTTGATGGTGATACGCTGTGGCAGATTGGCCCCAGCGCCGGTGGTTCTGGCTCTGACAGTGGTTCCGGCGGCGATGACAGTGGCAACGGCAACGTTGCCGCGACGTTCATTATGAACGGCAACGGTGTCGGTGAGTACTCCACGTACTTCACTGTCACCGTAACTGACGCCGAGGGTCTACTCGGCGCACTCAATGCGCCGTTGCCGGAGTGCGACGCGCTTGACGTGCGGCTGGGCTTCTTAAATTATGATGGCCCAGTCGGTGGCAATGCTGTCGTTCCCGGCTGGGATGATGAGGTCTCCGCGGTCGTGTTCAACGGCTCGGGGCAGTACATCATCCCTGGCATTCCGGAAAACTTTCGTGGCGGATTCATCATGTACTGCGCCACGAAGGTGTCGGCCGCGACGTGGCGTGATGACATCCGGTATGTCATCACAAATGACCCGGCCATTGCCATCTCCGGTCCGCGGGTCGTGGAGGACCCAAACAATCCGGGCTCGTTCATCGTCGAGCTGGCGGATGGCGCTACCTAAAAATCCTCACCCGGGAGAAATAGGGTGAGGTAACTATACGCTCGGTGGAGTGAAGACGTGACTGCGTCGCAACGCGGTCAGTAACTGTCTTCATCTCTGCCGGGCGTTTTTCTTTTGAAGCATGCAGGAGTGTCGCTTTGAACCTGCCTGCCGGCAGGCAGGCAAGTTCAGGACAACATCTCTTTTGGACGACAGCGGGCACAAGGACATGGTATACTTGAAGTAAGCGCGTTATATCTGTGAAGTAACTCACTTCTCATAACTCCCAACTCACCACTCACCACTCACCACTCACCACTCACGACTCACTGCTCATAACTCACAACTCATAAGGTATGAACTTCTTCTCATGGTACTTTGGCGCCGGGTTTCGGCGGTTTGTAGAATACTACAGTATCTGGCTGGCGTTTTTGTGGCGGCTGTTTCACATTGAGCACCACATTAGGACGCTCTTTGCGCCGTGGCACAAGGATGTCAGTTTTCGTCGGCGCCCCGGTCTGCACCCAATTCTCTGGGCGCGGCGTCTGGCGGACAACCTCTTTGCGCGTTTCATGGGGATGAACGTGCGCATTGCAACAATCCTTACGGGGTTTGTGGTGATGGCGGTCTATGTGGTGTTCCACGCGTTGGCAATTGTTGTGTGGTATACGCTGCCATTCTATCTGCTTGGCGTAGTCATCCTCATGCTGCAGGGGACGGTGGTGGCGTGGGTGATTGGTGGACTCCTACTCCTCGTGCCGGCGGTACTGTACTATGGCATTGCGCGGGTGTACATGCACGAGCGAGGCACAAAGGACTATCGCACACTCTCCATGCGCGAGCTGGATGCTGAGCCATGGTTTGAGCGCGTGTACCAGCGCGTGGGGCTCTCGCGCGCAGACATCACACCGGAGATGCTTGCGGACTTTGCGCGGTTTGAGGAAGTGCTCGCACAGCAGGACGTGAGCGTTGAGGAATTTGAGCATATTCTCGCGTGGGAAATCAGCGTGCAGGAGAAGAAAGATCACCATGCCGCGTGGTGGCGCGAAGAGAACTTGCGTACAATCCGCCCCATCGGGCAGTACTGGGCGTATGGCTACACCATCCACCTGGATCGCTACAGCACGGATTTGTCGCGCCATGATAGCACGGACTATGCGGACGCGGAGTTTACGGGGCGCCAGGAGGCGGTGAACATGTTGTTGCTGACGCTGGAGCGCCCGGGAGAGAACAATGCCTTTCTTGTGGGTGATGCCGGCGTTGGCAAGAAGACACTCTTGCACTCCATCGCGCGCAAACTGCGCACCGGGGCGTTTGACCACAGTCCTCTGCTGCGTGACAAGCGCATTCTTTTGGTGGATATGGCGCAAGCGCTGGCAGACGCACAGCACAACGATGGTGGAATAGACCTATTTCTGCACCAGATTTTTCATGAAGCGGCGTATGCCGGCAACGTCATTATCGTCGTGGACAATTTCCACCGCTACGTGCGCGATGCCAAAGCGTCGTATGACATCACGCCGATTATTGCCGAGTATTTGCACTTGCCAACATTCCAGTTGATTGCGTTGACATCACGTAAAGCCTACAACACCGAGCTTAGCCAGCGCGATGATCTGTTGAAATACTTCACCACCATTACAATTGAGGAACTGGACGAACCAGCAAGCATCCACGCGCTGCTGGGCAAGTTTGCCGCACTGGAGCGAGACAGCGTGCTCTTCACCTATGGGGCGCTGCGCGACATCGTGCGACTGTCCGGGCGCTATCGTGCCGATGCGCCACTGCCGGAGCGCGCTGTGGATTTGGCAACGGAGGTTGTGCTGTACTGGAAGAACACCGGTGCTCGCGCGCGCATTGATGGTGCGCTGGTACGCGACTTCCTCACCACCAAGACGGGGATGCCGATGGGGGCGATTGATGGCGCAGAGAAGGAGAAACTCCTCAACATGGAGCAGATTTTGCATGAGAAAATTATCGGGCAGGATGATGCTGTGCGCCAGGTGGCGGAGGCGGTGCGCATCATGCGCAGCGGGATTACGGATACGAGCAAGCCGATGAGCAGTTTTCTCTTTTTGGGGCCAACCGGTGTGGGGAAGACGGAGACGGCCAAAGCGCTGGCGGACGTCTACTACGGCAGCGCTGATGCGATGATTCGCATTGACATGAGTGAGTTTCAGGGAGCTGACGCATTCAAGCTCCTCATTGGTGATGAAGAAACGGGTGAGTTGGGGCGCTTGACCACCGCCGCCAAGGAGCACCCGTATGCGCTGCTGCTGCTGGATGAATTGGAAAAAGCGCACCCGCGCGCGCTGGATCTCTTCTTGCAGATTTTGGACGAGGGGTTTGTGACGGATGCCTTTGGTGACCGGGTGAACTTTCGCAATATGATTATCATCGCGACATCTAATGCCGGGGCGGTGTTCCTGGCGGACCAGCTTGCACAGGGTGTTCCGGTGGAGGACATCAAGCAGCCGCTGATTGACAAAATTGTGCATGACGGTATCTACCGCTTGGAGTTTCTAAACCGCTTCAGTGACATCATTCTCTTCCGCCCACTGACGCAGGAGGAATTGCACAAAGTTGTGCGGCTGATGTTTGGACGTCTCACCACGCGTCTGAAGAAAGAGAAGAACATCACGCTCACGATTGATGATGATGTGATTGATGTTGTTGTGCGCAAGGGCTACAACACGACGTTTGGTGCGCGGTCTATTGCGCGCTACATTGATGACAAGATTAGTGATGTCATCGCGCGCAAGATTATTGCCGGTGATGTGGTGCGCGGGGGTTCGGTGCACATCGCTGTGAGTGATCTTGACGAAGATTAAGCGCGCAGTAAGCAGAACGACGTGCGACAGCGCGGCGATAAAAACACCACTCTGTCGGAGCGGTGTTTTTTGTGTCGCTAGAACAATCCCTCCTTTTCGGGGAACGTGATGAAGAAGAGAGGGTGCGCATTACCATCGGTCTCAGTGATGAAGAGGTGTGATGCGGCGTGGTTGGCGCGCACTACGCTCGGCGTGCGCAGTTGCAGCAGGGTGTGTGTCGTACGTCCGCCACGTCCGTCAAGGCTTGTGAGTTTGAGCGCGTGTGGTGTCGTGTAGAGAACGTGTTCGTAATCAGCGGTCCACTGGACGTTATCCACCGGTGTCGTGAAGCGAGCAAGCGTGAGTGTCTCGCCGGCGGTGCGCAGCGGTTGTACATCCCAATCGCGCACGAAGCGCACGAAGATTTCATTGTCGCTCCAGTAGAGTAACTTCTTGCCATCGTTGGAGAAGTGGGAGCCGCGAATGTTGCGGGCCAAAACGCCTGCAAGTGACGGCCGTGCTCCATCAAAGAACTCCAGCGTACCGCTGCGCGTACCACGCACAACAACGCGATTGTCGTCATAGACCGTCACGACAGCATCATCATCCGGGCTAAGTGTTGTTGGCGTGGTCGTGATTTGTGTGGCGCTGCCATCTTGAGATAGTTTGATGATGACGCCGGTGCGACGTGTCAGGTAGTAGAGCGCATTGCCGGCGATAGTATAGGCGCGCACATCACCGGCACGTGGCGTTGTGCGCACAGTATCGCGTCGCACATCTGTCTCCGGCAGGGTGATTTCTGTCAGTGTGTTGTCAATGTGCGCGTAGAGCGTGCGCGACTTCTGCGGGTGCCAGCGGACGGTGTCAATTGTCGTTGCCGCCGGGAACACATCACGCAGGGAGAGAGTGAGTGTATCGTCGGGCGTGAGAATGAGTGCGTCGCTCTGTAGGCTGCCATCAGCGCGCGTGTGCGTGACCGGTACGATGAGCGCGGTGGCGTCTCGTGACCACTCAACATTCTGCGCTGTATCCGGTGTGAGGCGGCGCTGAGGAAAGGGTGTACGTGTTGTTGTGCGCACGTTGTTGGGGTCGGTCACATCAAGGATGGTGACGCCCAGGCGATCATCATCGTGCGCAAAAGGCACGGCAATGAGGTTGCGTCGCGGTGCGCGATAAAAAACGTGCGTCGGCAGTGTGGCGAGTGGCGTGCGTGTGTACGTTGTGCGCGGCAGGATGACGTTCCAGAGCTCCGTGCTAATGCCGCTGGAGACGGTTATGGTTTTGGTGACCGGCTGGAAGCCGTCGCGCGTGATGTGGACCGTATGCTCGCCGGGCGCAATCCCGGTGATGTGGTAGGTGTCATTGATGAAGCTGGGGTTATCGTCGGTGTGGTCGTCAATGGTGACGGTCACGGTGCGGGGATTTGCCTTGACGGTGATGGAGCCGGCGTAGACAAAGACACCGCGGTCAAAACTGAAGCGGTAGCCAAACGCATAGGGAATGATAACGCCGATGAGGCACACATAGGCAACAACAAGTGTCCAAAAGAAGATGCGCCGGCCGGTATGATGGTAGTGAGAGTACATGTGTGGTGTAGTCAAGATCTAAAAAGTAATACCGAGGGAGTGTGGTATACTCATAGTGTAGCGTCTGGAGACATTTTTGTTAACTCCTTTGTGGCGCGGATGGCGCCTCACTGTCTTATGGAGAGCTCAACACTTTTTATCTTTGGCAGCATCATCGGCGTATTTGGTCTGGTGGGCGCAGTGCTTGCGGCACTGCGCCGGCGGCACTATCTGGTGCATGTAGCACTGGCACTCTATGTTACGGTGGCGATACTTGCCGCTGTGCCACACACCTGGACACGCGACGCGATGCAAGCACTCATGGTGCTTGGCGGCGTGTTTGTGCTTGTGCTCTTTCTTGGCTCATCACTCTTTTGGGCGGTGGATGAGTGGCCGGACCACCGTGTGCCATGGCGGTTTATGGTGTTTGGTGCGGCAGTCTTGGGTATGGCAATGAGTATTGCCTTACCATACCTGCACGCTGCCGGCGTTGTGCTGCCGGCGTTTATCGGTGCAGACGTTGTAGCGCTGTTCACAAAGGGTGTGGCGCCGTTTGTCTGGACTGTCGCACCACTGCTTGCTGCGACAGTTTTGCGCCGGATGTAATGAACAAGAATGGTATGAAGATTTTGACGATTGCGCCGACACCGTATTTCGCGGATCGCGGGACACACATTCGCATCTTGGAGGAAGCACGCGCACAGGTGCGGCGCGGACACACGGTGACAATTGCGACGTACCACATTGGCGCAACGCCGGATGATGAGATTTCGCGTCGCATTGATGTGCGCCGGATTCATCGGTGGCTGTTTTGGTACAAGAAACTGGAAGCGGGACCGGACTGGCAGAAAGTTCTCCTGGACATCCTCCTTGCGCGCAAAGTGTTGTTTTTGGCACTGCGGCAGCGCCCGGATGTCCTGCACGCGCACCTGCATGAGGGCGTGCTCATTGCGTGGGTGGTGCAGAAGCTGCTGTGGTGGCGCTCCATGATTGTCGTAGCGGACATGCACGGTTCACTGGTCAAGGAAATGGCATCACACGGGTACTTGTCGGCGCCGATATTCAAGCGGCTGTTTCATCGCGTGGAGCGCTGGGTGGACAATATGGGTGATGTGATGGTGACGAGTTCGTGGGAGAATCAAACAGCGCTCAGCGCACTGCGGCGCGGTGAGGTGCACGTGCAGCCGGACGGCGTGGACACGACGTGGTACACGTTTCCGCGGACAGAAGCGCGAGTGCGTGCGTTGCGTGCCGCGTACGGTGTGCCGGCGGATGCGCAGGTGATTGTCTATACCGGTGCAATGGTTGCCAACAAGGGTGTGGAGTATTTGCTGTATGCTATCCCACTAGTGTGCGCACGACATCCACGTGCATATTTTGTGCTTGCCGGTTTCCCGCGGACACATGTGGAGCGCGCTGTAGCGCGCAGTGGATTGCAGGAGCGCGTGACAATCATCTCACCGCTACCGTATGTGACACTACCGGACGTGCTGGGGATGGCGGATGTTGCCGTGGATCCCAAAGACACCGGTGTGCAGCAGGCTAGCGGGAAGATTTTGCAGTACATGGGTGCCGGAATGCCAATTGTGTGTTTTGATAAAGAGAATAATCGGGCATATCTGGGTGAGCAGGCTTTTTATGCATCAGACATCTCGGCGCGGGGGCTGGCAGAGGCGATTGGCGCGGCGCTTACGCACCCGGAGCGTCGTGCGCAGTATGCCGCTGCCGTGCGCGCCGCCGCTGCGCAGTTCTCCTGGGAGCGCGGAGCGGATGTCTTTGAGAACGTTGTTGCGGCAGCTCGGGAAAAATGTCATGGAGAGCCTCGCGCAACGTAATAGTTGACAGAAATTAAAAAGGACCTCCTGAAGTCCCGCGAGATGGAGGGGTTTGTTGCGGGGCGGAGGTCAATACCGGGTCATTGCGGTACTGCACATACACTAGCATGACGGTATTTTTTGTCAAGTCCACGCTATCTAAAACGGCAGCGTGTAGTTCAGAGCTGTGTTGCCCCCGGCAGCATGCCACTCTTTTGTATCAATGGGGAACTCTTGTATGCCGGTGATGTCTTTGACCTTGAGTGCGCCATGCTTCAACGCGTATTCATAGACCTCCTTGGTGACGCGGACGTCTTGCTTACAGTATTTTGCAATCTTGTCAATTTCGCCGTTCTTCCACCACACAATCGCATCCAGACCGTTGCCGCTCTTGCTGATGCCGAGCGTGCCACTGGCGACAGCGTCCAGGCGCAGGCTACGTCCATAGGCGCGCTTGATCTCTACGAGCAAGTCCAGTGAGGGAATGTGCGTGAGGTCACCAGGGTAGTACTTGTTGAGCAACGGGATGTCAAAGTGGTTGGAGTTGTAGCCAATGAGGAGGTCGGTTTTTTCTAATATGCGCCAGAGGCGGGGGAGATCCTCCTCCAGAAACGTCTCGTAGCGTTCGGTTTCGTAGTCGTAGATGACCAGGAGTGAGAGGTCCAAATCTTCTACCTTATTGCTGCCGACTTCCTGGAAGGTGTTCTTGGTTTCGCAGTCAAAGATTACTTTACGCATAAGTGCTGATTTACAGATAAATCATCGGATTAACGCTGGCGC
>JALXES010000008.1 GCA_027069365.1 Candidatus Moraniibacteriota bacterium
TGCATATACTGTAGAGAGAGGTCCCCGTAGTTCAATGGATAGAACGAGAACCTCCTAAGTTCTAGATGGCTGTTCGACTCAGCCCGGGGACACAGAGTTGCGCCTTTCTCTTATTATGCTATACTCTCTTGAATACGCAAAACCCCAAACATTATGAGCGACCGCATTCGGAAAATCAATAACCTTATTCAGCAAGAGATTTCTCGCTTGTTTACACGTGAATTAAGCCTAAAACCCGGTGTATTTCTGACAGTCTCACGCGTACGTACAACACGGGACTTGCGCAAAGCAGACATCTTTGTAAGCATCTTTCCTGCAACAGAAGTACACTACGCTATGAAGACGCTTGAGCATGAGCACCACCACCTCCAGAAAGCGCTCCACAAAAAAATGCAGACGAAAATTCTTCCCAAAATCTCTTTTACTTATGATGATACCGAAGAGCGCGCTGATGTTGTAGAAAAGATTTTTCATGATCTTGACTTATGATGGCGCATAAATACACTGCACTCCATCACATCCTCACTCATGCCACAAATATCCTTGTGGTAGCTCATTCACGTCCCGACCCTGATACAATCGGCGCAACAACGGCACTGTTCCACTACCTTGCGGAACATGAAAAATCCGTAACCCTCACGTGTGCCGATCCTTTTCCACAGGGCTTTGATGATTTTTTGCCACCCTACACATTGACACCAACGCAGGATGTTAATTTTGATGCTTTCGACGTCATTATTGGCGCGGACAATATTGACCGCGGCTTTCACAGTATCATCAATACCATCAACCCGCACAATCATGTTACTGTAGGTATTGATCACCATCCACACACAACACTCCACCCTGATGTACTCATCACCAACCCCGCTGCATCAAGCACGTGCGAGATTCTCTACGAATTTTTTACACACATCAATCACACACCGTCCAAGGAAGAGGCTTCAGCGCTTGCCATCGGCATCCTTGGCGATACACGCATTTTTCACAACCCCAACACATCAGCTCACACACTTGATATCACCGCTGCGCTTGTTGATGCCCACGCGCCACTCACACGCATTATCAAGCAGGCTTTTCTCACGAAGCGCCTTGCAACGCTTCACATCTGGGGCAGCGCACTCAAAAGCGCCCGTCGCCTCACACCATCTGGCGCAATCGTCTCCGTCATTACACATGACATTATCCGTGACAAAAACATCCCTGAGGAAGAGCTCAAAGAAGAGCTCAAGGAGGTTGCCTCTCTTCTGTGCAGCGTACCACACACCCCCTTTGCACTTGTGCTTATCCAGATAGATGAGCACACAATCAAGGGAAGTCTGCGCGCAGAAAAAAGCACGCACACAGACACCGCTGCTATCGCACAACTCCTCGGTGGCGGTGGACATCGCCTTGCCAGCGGCTTTGAGATTCGTGGCACATTGCGCAGTAATGGTGATACGTGGCAAGTAGTATAACAACACTATGACCGACAAACAGCAGCAACTTGATCACCTCAATGCCGTCATGGCGCAGCTGTGTCCCTGCGCACTGCGTGACACTGCCACACAGCCGGTTCCCGGGAGCGGCAATCCGGATGCTGACATCATGTTTATCGGCGAGGCACCAGGCAAAAAAGAGGATGAACAGGGTGTGCCGTTTGTTGGCGCAGCAGGAAAGTTTCTCTCAGAAATGTTTGCGAGCATCAACTTGTCCCGTGACGACATCTATATTACAAACGTTGTCAAATACCGACCGCCCAACAACCGTGACCCCCACCCGGACGAGGTTGCCGCGTGCTGGCCGTGGCTTCAGGAGCAAATCAAGATTATCCAGCCCGCCATCATTGTGCCGCTTGGACGCCATGCTCTTGAGCGCTTCGTGCCGGGGCGCAAAATTTCTGAAGATCACGGAAAAGCGTTTCGCCGCGAAATTGATGGCTGTGGCACCTTTGTCTTCTATGCACTCTATCATCCGGCAGCAGCGCTTTACAATGGCTCACTACGTGAAACGCTCATGCATGACTTCGCACGTATTCCCAAGTTAATGAAAAAAATCCACGCACAACAGCAGAAAAATTGACGGCACGCTGTGCTTCTGGTACCCTAGAGGAGTTACGGTCCGTTGGCCGAGTGGTTAGGCAAGGGTCTGCAAAACCCTGTACGGCGGTTCAATTCCGCCACGGACCTCATGACACAAACGTGGCACACTCCGCCACGTTTTGTTATACTGGTAGCATGCCGCGGTGGTGGAATTGGTAGACACAGAGGACTTAAAATCCTCCGGCGCACAAACGCTGTGCGGGTTCAAGTCCCGCCCGCGGCACACATGAGCGCAGCGAATGCTGTGCAAGGGAGCACGCCAACTGCTTGGCGTGCATTGGGACTTGAAGGGCGAAGTGTCCTCGCGAGCGGTGGCCCAAAGGGAAGTCCCGGGTGCGGCACAACAAAAAACCGCCCACTGTGGGCGGTTTTTGCGTGATTGTTAGAAAACGACACGTGCGGTAAGATTGCGGCGGCCAAAAGCAAATGCTTCTTGCTTCGTCTTCATGTAGATGTCAAAGTGATTGCCCTTAATGGCACCACCACGGTCCTCACATGTATAGATACCCATGCCGTCAATTGCAATCTTTGCACCAAATGGA
>JALXES010000009.1 GCA_027069365.1 Candidatus Moraniibacteriota bacterium
CTGTGTGCCATGGCTATCCTGTCAAAAAATACACCGGTTTCTCACCGTGTGCATCCCCCATTCCCTTTCATTATACCCTCAACAAAGCCAAAAAGCAAATTTCCTACCACTGCTGCAGCAGCTCTTTGATTGTCAGGAGTGCGCCTACGAGGAGGCTGATTACGAATGTTGCTGTCAGGCCAACGGCCAGGCGCGTTACTGCTTCTTGTGTCATCATATGTTTATGCGTTACTCTTTGCGTTTTTCCAGACGGCCGAGCTCCTTGCGAAACGACTGCGCGCTCCCAAAGGAGCGGTACACGCTGACAAATCGCAGATACGCCACCTCGTCAATCTTTGCCAAGTGATCCAGGACAATCTGCCCAATGCGCTTGCTGCTGACGATACCATCCCTGATAGCCACTGCAAAGATATCCTGTTCTATCGCCTGAACAATCTCGTCCAGGTTACGCTCCTGCGGTCGCTTCTCCAGGGCTTTTGCCACACCGGCGCGCACCTTCTCCTGCGT
The DNA here is from genome assembly GCA_027069365.1 of Candidatus Moraniibacteriota bacterium. Lineage (GTDB taxonomy): Bacteria > Patescibacteriota > Minisyncoccia > Moranbacterales > JALVQA01. The sequence continues at coordinate 508 of JALXES010000009.1, forward strand.
GTATTCCTCACGCTCATCACCACGCTTGCGCACAATGATGTGTGCTACCTCATACTCCTCGTATGTTGTGAAGCGCGTGCCGCACGACAGACACTCGCGGCGGCGCCGAATGGCACGCCCGTTTTGTACCAGGCGCGAATCCACAACTTTCGTGCCTTTTTTGTGGTTATAGGGACACCGCATAGTCATATCTCATATGTCCTCAGTATACCACACTCCTACGGCGTCGGATCCGCATGTACACTGTCGCTCTCCGCAGAAGGCTGCTGCGAAATCACCTGCTGCTGCGCTGCTGTTGGCTGTGAGGCATGTGGCGCGGACTTCTCTTCCTCTTCCTCCTTCTTCTGTTCTTTCTTCTTCTGTTCTTTTTGCTCTTTCTGCTCTTTTTGCTTTGCTTGCTGCGTGTGTCCGTCTTGTGGTGCCGGCACATGTCCTTCTTTTTGCATGTCGGACTTTTGTGGCTGGTCACCCTCTGACACTGTGATTGTGGTCTGCTTCACTGCACGTGTTTCCTTTGGCGCACGCTCTTTTTGTGGCAGCGTCGCCGCTTCCGTGTGCTGCGCTGCCGGACTCTCTGGCAGTGCGGGGTGCGGGTCTTTGATTGCCACACTATCATCTGCGTTAGCCCCTGCGGGTGAGTGCTGCACACCTTCGTTCTCCTCAGATGCCTCCGTGCTTTCTGCTTCAGCGGCGTCACGCGCTTCTCCCGAGACATCTTCTTCACGCGCACGCACAGCTTCGGTTGATAACTTATCCTCCCGCTTCTCATCGTCGCTTTCCCCGTGCACCTGAGTCTCTGCTGCATTCCCGCCCTCCGATGCGTGCTCCTGCACCATCGGCAGCATCTCATCGTCGCGCACAGCAGTGTCTACCGCCTCCGCGGGAGCTTTCGTGTCGTCACCTCGTGCATGCGGCACTTCAGTGTCGCCGTCATCTTTCGCACCATCCGCGTCATGCGACGGCACCGTGACAGACACATCGTCTTCCGGCTTCCCCACGCTCCGCTGCCGGTCGTTTGGCGATGCCGGCACGGGACTGTCGGTAGGAGTGCCATCCGCTGCCGGGGCACCAATTGTCACCTCAGCGCTATCAGACGCGGCGGCACGTTCCTTTTCTTTCTCGGATGCCGGCTCCCCTTCTGTTGGTTGCTCCTTGAGAAACTCATCGCGCACCAATCCCACGTGCTGTGCATCCTTAATCATGCCAAGATACGCCACAAACAGCGGGTCGCACACCGTCCCCGCATCACGCACAATAAGTGTGCGCGTGCCGCGGAAGCACTGCGCAAACACCTGCGCGCGCAAGGCATCACGCTCGCGTTCCGAAAGCGTGTTTGCACCACCGGGTGTGCCATCCGGGTCAATCCACACGCCCACGCCATCCGGAAAACGCGCAACACTCTTGCCCTCCGGCATACCATCCAGCGTAAAGGCGTGGTGGTCCATTAACGTTCCGTACGCATCGTACAAGAAGACTTCCTCTCCGCCACTGTTATTTAACGTCATGGAAGCGCCATTGCGATAGACAACCAGATAGCCACCCGGCGCAATCTCCGTCTCACCGGTATCCGTCGGGTCTCCATCAGCATCACTGTTGCCGGTGCTAATCACCCACGACTTCCCGGCCGCATCCTTGATGCGCCACCCGGCCACATCCACCGGCAGTGCGCCACGATTGTAGAGCTCCACCCACTCACCGTGCGGCATCGCGGCATTATCATGTCCGACAGGATTGGCCACAATTTCATTGAGCGTGATGACGTCCGGCGTCGGCAAGCTTGGCACATTGAACACGCCCGGCGGAGAAACCGTCGTATTACCGGCGCGGTCTGTCATGGTGACAAGGTAGAAATATGTGCCCGGTGTCGGGAATGCCGTGACAATGCGCTGCGTCTGTGTAAACGTCTGTGCCGGCGGCTCTGGAGCGTGATACGTATAGGCTGTTGGGTCAAAATAATTTGCCGGATTTTTGTCAAAGTAGACCGCAGCAGCTGTGGGCTCGTCTGTCGTCCATGTAAAAATGACACCATTGGCGGCATGCTGTGTCTGTGGCGGCATCGTGAAGTCTACAGCGACCGGTGATGTCGGCTGCGGTGGTGTGCGGTCAATATGC
>JALXES010000010.1 GCA_027069365.1 Candidatus Moraniibacteriota bacterium
CTATGACGCGCAGACCATACACAAAGCACGCGTTTTGGATGCACAAGTGGCGCGCAAGATCAACAGTATCCTCTCAGACAATGCTGCGCGCACACCGGCGTTTGGGCGCAACAATCCACTTGTGGTGCCGGGACACACTGTTGCGGCAAAGACCGGGACAACGCAGAACTACCGCGACGCGTGGACGGTGGGCTATACGCCGGAAATTGCTGTGGGTGTGTGGGCCGGCAACAACGACAATCGTCCAATGCGTGCCGGCGCCGCCGGTGCGGTTGTCGCCGCGCCAATCTGGCATGACTTCATGACGCGCGTCCTCGCACAGCGACCGGATGTGCCGTTTCCGGACTACGTGCGCGTCACGACAAGTGTGCCGATGGTTGGTGGCAGCGCCGTGCCGCAGCGCTACATTGTGGAGCAAAACCGCGTTGTCGGCGCACACTACAAACCCAAGAAGTCAAAAAAGAAGAAAGAGAAAGTACGAACGGTGTACCACAGTATCTTGTACTACATTGACAAAGACCACCCACTGACGTCAACAACGCCAAACTGGCGCGATCCGATGTTGCCACGGTGGGAGGCCGCGCTTCATCGCACAGCGCCACAAAAAAAGAAGAAATAAGGCGGGATGGATACAGACCAAGCTTTTGCACACACCCCTCACAGAGGGGTTTGTGTGTGGTATACTGGGAAGTAGCAATACTTAAGCGAGATGCATATGACGAAAAGAATACTGTATACGAGTATGGTGGCTATGACAGTTGTGCTAGGTGGGTGTAGTGTTGCGAAAAATGAAGCGCCATTGCCAACAACTGCCGGTGAGGGGCGGGAAATAGCGCAGCAACACATACGTACTGTTGACGTGGAGGCTTTTGCGGAAGTGATTGCCGCGCCGGATATAGTTGTGCTGGATGTGCGCACGCCGGCGGAGTATGCGCAGGGTCGCATCACAGCAGACGCAAAGAATATCAATTTCTATGATGATGACTTTCGCGCACAGATATCTGCATTGCCGCGAGACGCTTCCTATGCACTCTACTGTCGCAGCGGCAGTCGCAGCGGCAAAACGCGCGCACTGATGAAAGAACTTGGTTTCCGGAACGTAACAGAGCTTCGGGGCGGTATCAATGCGTGGAAACAAGCAGGTAAGCCAACAGTACAGTAAGTAGCTATGATGCAGGACATTACACAAGCCAAGGAGGCGGCACTTGCGGCGATTGCGGCAGCAGATAGCGCAGATGCACTTGCAGAAGTGCGCGTGCGCTACCTGGGTAAGAAGAGTCCGTTTACGGCAATTCTCAAGCAGATGAAAGATCTCTCGCCGGACGAGAGGCGCGCGGTGGGACCGGCGGCAAATGAGGCGAAGACGGCAATCCAAGAAGCGCTTGCAGCACAGCAGGAGGCGATAGACGCCGCGCACGATGCGGATGCCGAGTGGGTGGATGTCACGGCGCCGGGCACGCCGGTGGCGCGTGGGTCGCTGCATCCACTGACGCGCGTACAGCGGGATATTGAGGAGATTTTCACAGCAATGGGGTTTGCGATTGCCGACGGACCGGAGGTGGAGACAGAGTTCTACAACTTTGACGCGGTCAATGTGCCAACGGATCACCCGGCACGCGACATGCAAGACACGTTTTGGGTGCAGACGACGCCGGCGGGTGAGCGGCAAGTGTTGCGCACGCACACCACGAGCGTGCAAGTGCGCTACATGCAGCAGCACACGCCACCATTTCGGATTATTATTCCCGGGCGCGTGTTTCGCCAGGAGGCGACGGACTCTACGCATGATCACACGTTTCACCAGTTTGAGGCGCTCGTGGTCGGCGACGATGTGAGTGTGGCACATTTTCTGGATATTGCGCAGAAGTTCTTCAGCGCGTTCTTTCACGCGGACATCAAAGTGCGGCTGCGACCGAGTTACTTTCCGTTTGTGGAGCCGGGGTTTGAGTTTGACATCAGCTGCACGAAGTGTGGCGGCTCCGGGCGCAACAGCGAGGACACGGCGGCGTGCGGCGCGTGCAAGGGGAATGGCTACCTGGAGGTTGGCGGCGCCGGGATGGTGCACCAGAATGTCTTTGTGGCCGCCGGCTACGAGCGCGACCGCTACCAGGGGTTTGCGTGGGGCTTCGGACTGGAGCGTCTGGCGATGATGAAGTACAAGATTGACGACATCCGCCACTTCCACAGCGGTGATGTGCGGGTGATCAGGCAGTTTTAACTGTTAGCACAATTTGGTGATATGGCAAGAGGAATAGTGTACACAGATAATTATAAGTGAGTGTGATTTAGAGCAAATTATATGAGATTTGAAAATCCATTCAAAGCACATAGACCACGGCATAGAGGGAAGGAGAGGGAAGCTTGTTCTCAGTGTAGAGAGAAAGATTTTGGAGACGTCAGTCAAGAATTATTGAAATGGATTGAAGAACAATCAAATCATCCGGGCGAACTCATCTCTCTCCAGCCGGATACGCACGCTGATTTAAGTAAAACGGTGAAGTGTCCGACAATTGCTGGGCATATAGAGAAAGGAGGAGAGCCTACAGAGCGTATACATGATTTGAAAGAAATATCCGTCGTGAGCATAAACATGAATGCGCTTGGTGGCTCACGAATGGATCGTGATTATAGGAGCGACAATACTCTGAGCGAGAATGAACAGCAGTTTTTAGCATTTTTGCAAAAAACTGACAGCAGTACCTCCTTTGTTTGTTTACAGGATTTCCCATTGTATCGCCTGCGTGTCTTGGGTCCAAAGTTGCAGAAAATGGGCTTTTCTTACTACGCAAATGTTGTCGGCATAAACGGACAAGAGCCGGGACATCTTGCAGCTCTTGTTACACTAGTAAATACATCTCATTTCAAAGGGTATGTAATACCTCTTCCAGAACTATCAATGACAAAACACTGGCAAAATATGCGAAAAAGCAGTGATGGCAGAAAGATAACATATGAACAGGGCACACCCGAGGATGAAGCGGTTGATTGGGATGTTAACTATGGAAAAAGTCATAAGAATGAAGCGTTGCGCCATGCTTTTCAAACGTTTAATACGAAATTGACAATTCAGGGAACAGACGGCGAGAAAGTAATTGCAATTGGTAATCTCTATATGTCACCGCCTTCTTTACAGATTGAGCGGTCACGTAATGTAAAGTATTCGTTAGAGCACCTCTCTACATTGAGTGGTGCTGATGGCGTTGCGATTCTTACGGGAGACTTCAATGTTTATGGCGTAGATACGACGGCAAAAACACCGCTACATATCTCTGCACATCCGGTGCTGACGGGAGCGTCAGCGGTTCTGCGGAGAGATCTCAAAGAAGTGACGCACATAGAAAAGATTGCAGGGCGTTTGGGGTACGCAAAATCTGATTTGGGAAGACGGCCAACAATAACTGCTGCAGGCGGTGTGGTCGGCATGCAGTTGGATCACACCATGGCAAACGTTCCTGCTGATGCATTGCAAACAACAGTAGAGCGTGTGCCATTCACTGATCACAAAGCATCTCGCACGATAATATGTATTACTTCTAGAGAATAACAAAATTGGTTATATGAAAAAGAATATCATCATAGGGCTATTGGTATTTCTCTTGGTAGGTGCAGGTGCTTTTGCGGCGCAGTTGTATGAGCGTGTGGATAGTTTGGAAAGCGCTTTTGCTCGTGAACAGCGTTCTCATGAAATGTGCAAGAAGAGCTTGGCATCAATGCAGTATGGTGCGCTTATCAATCCTCGGAAGGATCAGCAAAAAATAAAGGAGAATTGCCGGGACACGTATCGCTCCGGCTGGTGGGATGTTCCTGTGGCGCCGCCGCGCAGTCGCCCGCGTGATGTTGATAATGGCATTCGGTTTGATGGGTGTCGCGAGCAGGTGACGCGCTACAGTGACCAGCCATGGTTTGCGGCGCTTACCGAGATTCTCAAGAAATACAACATAAACATACAGCATCTCGGTGAGGGATGTCTTTCTACAGACAACACACTCTTCATCTTTATGGACCAACGGTTTGTTTATAAGTTTGATACGCAGAGGAAGGAGTTACAGCGCGCTGTCCTGGATGGTGGAAGCGATGGTTATGACTTTATGATTTTTCTGCGTTTTGGCAAGCGTATCGGTGGACACATTATGGTATACAGTGGTTATGGTGATGCTGGGTGTGCCAGTAACATCACATCAGCGTACTATTTTGTGGACAATATTGTAAAGATGAAGTCAGTGCGCAGCGGCTGTGCTGACCACACAAATGAAGAAGCTGGCATTCAGTGGGAAACGACAGTGATAAGCGATTAATAGAGAAGGACAATGGCAGTTCAACCATGGCGCGAGGTGTCACGCGAGGAAATATTTCGGAAGTACGGGCGGGGGATTGACCGTGTGGTGTTTGCGATGCCGGACGGAAAGGAGCGTGAGTACTATCTCAAAACGGAGGGCAATTCCGTGTGCGTGCTGGCGCTGACACCACAGCGCGAAGTGGTGCTGGCGCGGCAGTTTCGTCCCGGACCACAGGAGATTGTAATGGAGCTGCCCGGTGGCGCACTGGATGATGGCGAGGAGCCTGTGCAGGCAGCAGCGCGGGAGTTGCTGGAGGAGACCGGCTATGCCGGTGACATTGCTTACGTTGGGTCGGTGTTGGTAGATGGCTACTCGCCGCGCTCGCGACACATCTGTGTAGCAACTGACTGTCGCAACGTTGCCGCACAAAACCTGGATGACGGTGAATTTGTGGATGTCCTTACAATGTCGCTTGCAGACTTCCGTCAACACCTCCAAAGCGGGCGTTTGACAGATACGGATGGTGGGTACCGCGCGTTGGACTTTTTGGGGTTGTTATCGCATACTTAAAGGAGATAGATAGACAGTCGTTTCAATGACACACAATTGTAAACAAAAACAAAGGATTATCATCGGCATGTTGTGTGGATTTGTGGGCGCGTGTTTTGTGGGCGCCGTAGCACATGCGGCGACAGATGCGACTGTTGCGGAAATTGTGACTGCCGCTACCGCATCCAACGACCCGGCAAACTGGCCGCTGCCACTTTTTTCATCGTGGGAATCCGGTGGGGCGGCAGCCTCCGGCAAGGTGAGCGGTGGACAATTTTCTCCGGAACGGCAAGTAAAGTTAATTAAGGAGGGGCACCATATTTTGCCGGTATTCAACTTGTGGCGTGGAGCGGTAGAGGAATATCACAAGACATACTACAAGCCACTCGAAACGCTGTCTGCGTGGCACATACCGATAACGATTGCTGCGTTGCAGTGGGAGGCGGTGCTCACAAACGAAGAGCCGTTTGCCAGTTTGCCGGCGGATCAAAATCCCAATGTGGTGACAACAGATGGTTCTATTGCGCGTAAGGTAAGCCCCTTTGGTCCCGTTGCACCATGGCGTCAGGCAGGGCGCACATGGACAAATCACGCAGTGATGCAGTATATCCAAAAGCTCTACCCATCTCCACAGCGTGTCATTTTGCTCTCCAACAATGAACATGCAAAATTGCGATGGACTGATGCGGCATCATCGCGACGGTTTCATGCGTTGTATCCCAATGGACTTTCGGAAGAAAAGACGCGCGAAGCATTTGCCAAGGGATGGCGCGAGCGCTACAGCGCACTGTTTGATGGCATGCGTGATGAATTGGTGGCACCGTGGGAAAAAGCGGCGCTCTTTGTGGGGTATGATGCGGCGGACGTGCGCATTTATGCGCGGTGGAATGAGTGGCAAAAATACGCACTCACATATCCCGGACATCTCACGGGTGAACACCTCTTTTGGGATGGCGGCTCGCCGTCGTACTATCTCAATCCTTGGCAGGCGATTGCGGATTTTACGGTATTTAGTCCGCAAGTGGAGCTTATGAATGAGGTCATGGTACTGCGGGAAATCTACCGCGAGCGACCGCAATTTTGGTATGAAATGTCTATTTGGGATGGATACGACTGGACATCAAGTGATCCAGAGAAAAACAAGGTGTCGTGGTATCAGTCGCAGGGACAGGCCTTTACGCCGGCGCGCTACAAGGCATGGACGCGTTTTGGCATGTGGCTCATCCGTCCGCGCGTTGTACGAGAGTTTCGCGCATGGACAGAGACATGGGACCGCACCGGACCATATACAATGGCGGCTATAGAAGCGGTGGATGAAGTCTATGCGCTGCCGCTACTACGCACATTCTGGCAGCGTGGAACACTTGTGCCCAATACCGCGCAAAAGCATCCTTATCAAGCAAATACCATTTCGGCATATGACGCGCAGCAGCGGTGGTACCTCCTCACAGCAGATGCCAATCCGCCGCAGCCGTGGTCACTCTCCACAAAACTGCCGGTGTTTGCCCTGGCACGCGTCGTGGGTGAGTCGCCGCATCGTGAGTGGCTGCTCTATGCGTACGCGCCACTTGGTGATCGCAACGGGGTAAATATTACCGTGCCGGGATATGGCACAGTAGGAGTGGACGTGCCGACAAATGGTGCTTTTTATCACTTGGTGGAGGGCGAGGACACACCTCACCCCGTTACGGCAGAGAGTGTGTCACGATGGCAGCCAGCGTCTGCTGCAGCAGCGGCAACGCAAACAACAACTGCTACAGCTGCCACCGCAGCATCTACAGCAACAGCAACAAAGACCGCGGCGACAACCGTTTCGCATACAACGGCACAAGGAGTAGCGGCCACACCGTCTCAGGCACGTGCATGCGCGGTAGCGGTGCCACTGCATGTGCGCAATAAGAAAGAGGCATTTGTTGCGCCAGCGCGTGATTGGCGTACTAGCAATGCTCTCATCACTCCATTCTGTACAGACGATGCGTTGGCGGTGCGCATTGGGGAGGACAGTAGCGATGTCTACATTTGGCATACAGCATATGTTGCTTACAAAGATGAAAAATTGCAGAAGCAATACCCTGTAGAACTGACAGGCACAACGGTGGGTAGCGGCGCGGCGCAGTGGATTAGGGGGTCTGCAACAGCACGTATCCCGGATATCACACAACACAAGGAGGGTGTCATTGCAGCATACATGTGCTACCGGCGTACTGATCGCTCGTGGGCATGCGGGTGTCACAGTGCAACAGATTGTGCAGCACCATCACAGGGGGATTTTCGGTGGTTTGTGGAGGGTTTTTCTCTTGCGCCATAGTGCACAAGAGATACGTGTGAGTGCCTGGATTTTTGCGCGTGTGGATGCTACAATGCAAGCAATGGTGCATGGCGCCATGATGGTTTTTCTTAATGTATGAGCGACATCTATTATGAAATATAGTTATGCGTGGTTGCGTGCGCTCTCCGGCACGACGAAGGCACCGGAGGAACTGGCGCAAGAACTGACGGTGCGCGCGTTTGAAGTGGAGGAGGTCCTCGCGCTGAGTGCAGGACTGGAGAGTGTTGTTGTAGGACAGGTACTGGAAGTTGCGAAACACCCGGATGCGGATCGCCTCAATGTGGCGCAGGTTGATGTGGGCGAGGAGGTACCACGAACGATTGTGTGCGGTGCGCCAAACCTCGCGGTGGGACAGAAGGTGCCGGTAGCACTGCCGGGCGCGGTGCTGCCGACGCCGGACGGAAAGGGGTTTGCGATCAAGAAAGGCACAATTCGCGGCGTGGAAAGTAACGGAATGATTTGCGCGGAGGATGAACTTGGGCTTGGCGATGACCACGAGGGCATCATGGTGTTGCCGGACGACGCGCCGGTTGGGGTGCCGTTTGCGCAGTACCGCGGACTGGATGACACGGCGATGGAGATTGATGTGTTACCCAATCGCGCACACGATTGTCTCTCGCACGATGGTGTGGCGCGGGAGATTGCGGCGATGGAAGGGCGTGTGTACGATGCGGACGCGGCGATTGCGGCGGATGATGCGGCGCACGGCATCGCGTCCGATGCACCGACGCGCATGGCGGATGTTCTTGCGGCAACAACGGATGACGCACTGCGCGTCTCGCGCGAAACGAAGCATTGTGCGCGCTACACGGCGACGCTTATCACCGATGTGGACAACACGCGTGCGACGCCGGACTGGATGCGCGCGCGACTGGCCGCCTGCGGACTGCAGAGTATCTCGCCGCTTGTGGATATTACAAACTATGTGATGCTGGAAACGGGGCAGCCGCTCCATGTGTTTGACGCCGATGCGTTGCGCGCGGACGGCGACGCACTGGCACTTGGTGTGTGCGCCGCGCATGCGGGGGAGAAGCTAACACTGCTGGATGAAAGAGAAGTTACACTGACACCGGATGACATGGTAATTACCGATGGCGCGCAGCCGATCGCCTTGGCCGGTGTTATGGGTGGCGCTGACAGCGGTGTGACGGCGCGCACCACGCGCGTTGTGCTGGAAGCGGCGGCGTTTGATGCGCCGACGGTGCGGCGGATGCGGCAGCGACACGGCGTCACATCGGACGCGGCGTTTCGCTTTGAGCGGGATTTGGATCCAAATCTCGTCACCCACGCGCGCGAACGCGCCGTGCAGCTCATCACGGCAATCTGCGGCGGTACGACAGCGGCGGCGGTGGACGACTACCCGTCGCCGGTGGCGCCGTGGACGGTAACACTTACACATACGGCGATTGAGAAACTCCTGGGCACGCAGATTGATGCACCGACGGTGAAGGATATTCTGGCGCGTTTGGACATCGCGGTGGCGGAGAAGGGTGGCACATACACCTGCACCATTCCGACCGTGCGGCGCGATCTGACAACACCGGCGGATATCATTGAAGAAGTGGGGCGGCTGTACGGCTACGAGAACATCGCGCCGCACGGTCGGAATGGTGCAGGTG
>JALXES010000011.1 GCA_027069365.1 Candidatus Moraniibacteriota bacterium
CTCAGCGTGTCGCCCGTGCGCGTATTCTTCATGCCAACGAGTGCGCCAATTTCACCGGCGCCCAGCGCTTCCACTTCCTCACGGGAGTTAGCATGCATGCGCAAGATGCGTCCCACGCGCTCCTTCTTACCGCTTGATGCGTTCAGGATGTAGCTGCCGGATGTGATCGTACCGGAGTAGACACGGAAAAACACCAGCTGTCCCACATAGGGGTCCGTCGCCACTTTGAACGCCAGCGCCGCCAGCGGCTCGTTGTCGTCCGCTTTACACTCAATGATCTTTGTCTCGTCGTCAACGGCAGTGGCCTGTGCCGGCGGAATGTCTACCGGTGATGGCAAGTAGTCAATCACGGCATCCAGTACCAGCTGCACACCCTTGTTCTGCAGTGCCGTCCCGGTCAAGACGGGATTCAGGTCACCGGCGATTGTAGCGGCACGCAGCGCTTTCTTCAGCTCTTCCACGCTAATGTCCTCACCGCCGAGGTACTTTTCCATGAGCTCCTCGTCATACTCCACGATCTTCTCAATCATCTTCTCGCGCCACTCGCCGGCAACATCCTTCATCTCATCGGACAATTCACTCTCCACAACCTTCTCGCCCATCTGTCCGTCAAAGCGCACTTCTTTCATCGTCATCAAGTCCACGACACCCTCAAAGTCACCGCGTGCACCAATCGGATACTGGATTGCGACAGCGTTTGGTGTCAGGCGGTCATAGATGGTCTGCAGCGCGCGCTCAAAGTCCGCACCTTCTTTGTCAATCTTATTGATGAAACAGATGCGCGGGACGTTGTATTTGTCCGCTTGGCGCCACACCGTCTCGGACTGTGGCTCTACGCCCTCCTTACCGTCAAACACGACCACGCCACCATCCAGCACGCGCATGGAGCGCTCCACCTCCACGGTAAAGTCCACGTGTCCCGGCGTATCAATGATGTTGATTTGGTGCTTCTTCCAGAAACACGTCGTTGCCGCCGCCGTGATTGTAATGCCCCGTTCCTGCTCTTGCTCCATCCAGTCCATCGTCGCCTCACCCTCGTGCACCTCACCGATTTTGTGCGAGATGCCCGTGTAGAAGAGGATGCGCTCTGTCGTTGTTGTCTTGCCGGCATCGATGTGCGCGATAATTCCGATATTGCGCAGTTGTTCTATTGATGTCCGCGTGTTGTCCGTTGCCATAGTTTTTTGTTAGTAATAGGTCTGAGAATATCACAATACACAATTTCCACATACTGCAGAAATTGTGTAATGTGACGTGTTTTTATGCAAAGTGTGCAAATGCCTTGTTGGCTTCCGCCATGCGGTGCGTCTCTTCGCGCTTCTTCATTGCCGCACCTTCTTTGTTTGCCGCAGCAATCACCTCCTGCGCAATACGCTCGGCCATCGGCTTGCCCTTCTGCTTGCGGCAGACGTCGCGAATCCAGCGCATTGCCAGTGTCTGACGGCGCTCGCCGGAGACCGGTACCGGTACCTGGTAGTTTGCCCCACCCACGCGGCGGCTTTTCAGCTGCACCACCGGCGAGACATTCTTGATGGCCTGCTCAAAGACGTTGAGCCCACCCTGGTTGGTCTTTTCGTGGATGATATCAAGTGCATCGTAGACAACGCGCTCGGCAGTGGCGCGCTTGCCGTCAAGCATAATCATCCCAACAAAGCGCCCAATGAGGATGCTGTCGTACTTTGGATCTTCTTTCCAGTTTTTTGGAAACTGTCGTTTACGTCGTGGCATATGTTCTAAACAATAATAAATAGCGGGTTGTTAGTGCGGGCGTATCCCGTGCATTACACAGCAGCACGCCCTCAAATCAGTCTAGGCCTTTGGCTTCTTGGTGCCGTACTTGCTGCGGCCCTGTTTGCGTCCCTCTACACCGGCGCAGTCCAGCACGCCGCGCACCACATGGTAGCGCACGCCAGGAAGGTCCTTCACGCGTCCGCCGCGGATGAGCACGATGGAGTGCTCCTGCAGATTATGTCCCTCGCCACCAATGTATGCTGTCACCTCCATGCCGTTGGTCAGCCGCACACGGGCAATCTTACGCAGCGCAGAGTTTGGCTTACGTGGTGTGGTGGTGCTCACCTTCAGACACACGCCGCGCTTAAACGGGCTCTGTGTCTTGACCGGCTTGTTCTTGAGCGTGTTAAACACAAACGTCATTGCCGGTGACTTGGATTTCTTTGATGCGCGCTTACGCGGCTTTTTTCGCAACTGATTGATTGTTGGCATAGGAGATAAATGCGATAACTCAAATAATAAAGTGGTAGATTCTGGCTTTGTTTTCAGTAGCAAACAAAGCAGGCGTCTACCGCGCCAGCACTTCTCACAGTGTAGTGCAGTTCTTATCTCTTGTCAATATACGCATGCGCTGACACCCGCCGCACGCAATGCACTTAGAATGCAATGCTGAGAAAAAAGGCCTCAGCAATGCTTAACACGTAATTTAGCGGCTGCGGGAAGAGGAGGACGAGAGCAATGAGGATGAAGAAACCATACTGCTCCAAAGCAAACTGTGTACGTGGTGACAGCGGCACGAGTGCATAGAGGAGTTTTGACCCATCCAATGGCGGAATTGGCAAAAGATTAAAAATGCCCAGTAATACGTTCCAAAAAATAGCAATAATGCACAGCAAGAAGATGATGCTGCTCAGGGAGCCGGAAATAGCCTGCGCCAACACTGACCAGTCAGACCGAAAGACGCCGGCAATGATGACACCTTTCACCGCTTCGGCAACCGGCAGAACACGTGCAATGAGCGCAGCGGCAAGCGCAAGCACAAAATTTGTCGCCGGCCCACTCAGAGCAACAAGCACCGGACCCCACGTGCGATTACGCAAATTGCGCGGATCAAACGGTACCGGTCTGGCCCACCCAAACGCGAACGTGAAGTGTGATGCTATCAACATCACGGCCGGCAAGAGCACCGAGCCAATGGGATCAATGTGACTTCTGGGGTTCAGCGTCAGACGCCCGGCGGCAAGCGCTGTCCGGTCACCCAGTCGCAGCGCCGCAAGTCCGTGCGCAATCTCGTGGAGAATGATGGAATACAGCAAAATAACAAGATAGAATGCAATAATAACCGTTGTGTGAATATCCATATGTCACTACTCTCAAAAAAATCACTAGCGGAAGCCGCAGCTGCTGACACGACAAAAATCGTGCTGTACAGTTTCTGACTCTCCCGCTGTCACGCATTATACCACACACGCCACCGTATCATACACACAGAGTGTCTGACAACACAAAAACCGGCATAGTCGACATCTGCCGGTTTTTGCAGATTTACCCGCATGATGCCAAGGCATCATATGCAGGAACCTCTATGCGTCACACGCGTACATGAGGTGTCTGCGCCATTCACCCACAATTATCTTCTTCATACGGTGTGCATGACCGATGTGATAATTGCTAGCACAGACACTCTCTTGCGCATGTGTATGGGAGGGTCCTCACCTATACAGCATGTCGCATACGCTTGCGACGATAGAAGTACAAGATAAATCCAGTCGTCAGCGCAGCCAAAATGATGCTGATGACCGTACCGGGACCTGTTGCCGGTGCTACTGCGCCACGATAGCCAAAGTCTGCTTTTGTGTGCTTGTCATTGTCGCCCTTCAAGCGAACTTTGGTGCGGCTATCAAGCTTTCCATCCGGATCGTATGTCTGGTACAGTGCGCTGATATCCTCACTCTTGACCACTACGCGGTACGTCCCGGAGCAGAGCTCTTTGAATTTGTAGCGACCCTTACTGTTCGTTGTGTCTTTGTACACCTTATTCCCCTTGTAGAGCCAGACACGCACGCCGGGAATGCCCTGTTCACCGGCATCTTGCTTGCCGTTGGCATTCTTGTCATTCCAGATCGTGTTGCCGATTGAGCCGCTGCACTTCTTCTTGCCCTTTTCTTCCTTTGGCTCCTCAGATGGCGTCGGCGGCTGCACAACAACCGGCGGCTTACCCTTTACATTCACCTTTGTCGTGTCACTGGCATCTACCGATGCATTTGTGTTGACTGCTTTTGCCGTTACCTTGGCTGTGTTGACATAGGATGCAGATGCAGCCGTTCCCGTACATATGTAGGAGAATTTCTCATTTGGATCAAATGTATCTCCGTCATACTTTGCCTTGGTTTGTGCTGCACTCATGGCACACCCCTTCGCAACCGCGTCCGTGATGACAACATCCTTGAGTGCCGCATTACCGGTGTTTGTGACCGTAATTGTGAACTTTGCTGCTTTCCCCTCATCAACAGTCTGTGTGTCATCACCATTGTCCGCATCATTCTTGTTGATGCTGATTGCCGGCGCATTATTTACCGTCACATTGGTGTCATCACTATCACTTACTTTCTGACCACCAATTGTTGACTTGCCCGTGACACTTGCTGTCGTGCTGTGTGACTTCACAACATTTGCCTCTGTGCACGTATAAGTAAACTTCTCGCCCGGATCAAATGTATCACCCGGATACTTCGCCTTGGTCTGCGCTGCGGAGCGGTTACAATTTGGTGATTTTGCATCGGTAATCACCACATCTGTCAGCGGTGAAACGCCTGTGTTTGTCACCGTAATGGTGTATGTTGCTGTACCACCTTCATTGACCTTTTGCGTGTCGTCGTGGTTGTCGTTGTCATCCTTGACAATTTTAATTGCCGGCGCATCCTTGACAGTTACATTGGTACTGTCACTGTCTGAAACGTTCGCTGCGTTGTTCACGGGCTTTCCTGTGACACTCGCCGTTGACCCGTGTGATGCTGTGACGCCTGTCTCTGTGCATGTGTACGTAAAACTCTCCCCCGGGTCAAATGTTGTGCCATTGTACATATTGACCGTCTGCGCTGCAGAGCGCTTGCAGTTTGGTGACACCGTGTCATCTACCACAACATTCGTTAGCGACACCTTGCCTGTATTTGTCACAACAATCTTGTATACTGCCGTACCATTGTGTGCGACCTGCTGCGTGTCATCATGGTTGTCATTATCATTCTTATCAATCGTGATAGCTGCCGTTTCCGTCTTGCACTGCGCGCTGCACCCGTCATTGTTTGTCGTGTTGCCGTCATCGCACTGCTCACCACGCTCTACTTTGTTGTTGCCGCACACTGGCTGCGTCTTTAATGCGCTACAACCAGAACTATAGCCACCGTTGCTTCCGATACATGACCATATCCACCCCTCTGCATTTGGATCATCTTGAACAAACGTACCACTCTCTACAGCAGATGGTGTACCACTGGAACACAAATTACTTGTTGGCTTGCTGTCAAATGTTTTGCCGTTGGCGCTGCCGCACTGACCGTTGACCGGATTTAACTTCTTCGGTGCGCTACAACTTACACTATTACCACCATTGCTGCCGGAACATCCCCATCGCCATTTGCCATTTTCAAAGCGAAAATCAAAAGAATCTCCTCTGCTGCATAGATTTGATGTCGGTGCGCTGCTTACCGCCTTACCATTAGCGCTGCCGCACTGACCGTTGACCGGGTCAGCAAGGCGCACGAATTGCACGCACGTCGGCATCAAGCTATTCGGGCTGGATGTGTCAGGATACGCGGTGTGCTGTGCCACAATCTGTGTTGCATCACGTGACACCGTCAGTGAATTGTTTACCACACCGGACCACACGGCAGAATTCACATAGTCCTGCAGGTCCTGTGTGCGATTTGACTTGGCAATCAAGCTTCCGTCGTAGAGCTCTATGTGATAGTACTCCTTTGGCTGGCTGACTTGATCACGCCAATCATACCCATCTGAGGATGCGAGGGACACCTTATACTTCCCTGCCGGCAGTGAAATTGATTTAACTTGTCGACTGGCGTCATAGCCCCATGCTGAAACAAGACGCTTGTCAAATTTCACGATTGTGCCACCGGAAAACGGACACTGCGCCCCCGGATAGACACCACCCGTCGCCAGGGACGTTGACGGCACCGCCATCGTGACAATCGCAACTGCCAGTGATGCAAACGCACTGATAAACCTGTACATAACATTGTATTTATGGATTTACACACCACCGTTCTTTGGTGTGAAGAACGGCGTACATTTGTATATGTCTATGAAACATGTACATTACTGTGTGTAGTATACCATGTTTTCTAAAACATGTGCAACACACCTATGGCTCATTTCTCAAGAAGTCTTGTGTGCGGCGCGCTTTGTGTAATGCGATTGCACGCCGGTGTGCTTCCTCGCGCAAGGCTTCCAACAATTGTTTGTCTTCTGTTAGCGCTCGCGGTGGCGCAAAGCGTCGTGATGCATATACATCCACTTTCTTCCGCGTCGGCCCCTTGGCAACCGTTAGTAGTGGAATGTCCACACCCATCGCATGCCATAACTCCTCCGCCATCGCCAGGTGCGTCGCGCCGCCATCCAGTACAATCGCATCCGGGCGCGGCCAGTCGGCATGCGCCAACCGGCGTGCGAGCACTTCACGCATCGTTGCCAGGTCATTATCCGATTGTGCGTGCTTGATGACAAAGGAGCGGTATGCTGCCGGTGTCGGCATGCCATCGCAAAACACCACCATCGCGCCCACCGCGCTGGCACCACCCATGTGGGAGATGTCATAGCACTCAATGCGCCCACCGTCGGCACCGGTGCGCGCAGGCGCACCTTCGTCAAACGACCGCGTCATGAGTGCCACATCGCGAATGTGCTGTAGCGCCGTGATTTGATCCCGCACACGCGCAGCATCCTCAAACCGCTCGGCGAGCGCATGTGCCGCCATCTCCCGTCGGAGTGTGGCAATCAAACGCGTGCGCTCTCCGGCAAGCATCATGCGGATACCGCGAATATTTTTGCGATAATCCGCTCGACTGATTGCCCCGTCATACGGCCCCGGGCACAGTCCCAGTTGATATGCCAGACACCCTTTTTCCGTCTGCGCCGCACTGTCGTGAAACGGAAAGATTTTGCGCAAGATGTTCAGCGCCGTGGTCATGTGCGCACGCGAGGTATACGGTCCGAAACGGCGCCCCTTCGCATAGATATCCGTCGCATACTTTTGTTTGGCAAAGTCCGTCTCGCGCAAAATCACCACACGTGGGAACGGCTCGTGCGTGATGACAAAGTAGCTGAAACTCTTGTCGTCTTTCTGCTCCACATTGTACGGCGGCTGATACTTCTTGATGAGATTGGCTTCCAAAATCAGCGCCTCCAGCGCACTGGGCGTTTCATACGCCTGCACCGTCACCGCCTCCTCCATCAGCCGTCGCATACGCCGCCCGCGCGACTTCTCCTCACGACCACTGACGTACTGCATCACCCGCGCACGCAGCGCGCACGCCTTGCCCACATACAACACCCGGCGCCGCGCATCGCGAAACACATACACCCCCGGCGCGCGCGGCAACTCCTTTGCTTGTTGCGCTATTGACTTTTTCATAAAGAGGTTTATAGTAAAAATCAGTTTTTCAGTTCCTTCAACCCATGACAAACCACAGGAGGTAAATGTCATGAAATGCACTATTTTTTGCAAAACCATCTCCTCCCTTTTCAGTCCGCTTGGACTGTTGGGGGGTTTCAGCGCTCTCGGCGCCTTCTATCTCGGGACACTTCTTTTTGGAGGAAATGTGCCAAGTGATGTTCGCCCCTGGATTGTGGTATTGTACACAACCCAACTGGCAATAACCGCTGCCAGGTATTTTTCCTTCATTTCTCTCCCATGTGATGCGTGTATCACATGGGAAGAAAAAACAAGTTAATCTCTCCAGGCGCGCAACGCGCGCCATTGCCGCCCACGGACTCTTCCCTGGGCGGCCTTTTTATTGCTGTGGCGCTTCAATAATACCACGCAGTGCTTCCCATGAATCCACGATGTGTGCGGCACACCTTGCGCCAGTGTCGCGACATCATGTACGCCCCACGTTAAAGTCAAAGACAACTGTTTTAGGTACAAGGGTAGATAACCATTTTAGCATGGTTATCTACCCTTGTACCCAACAAAAATAATGGCGGTAATAGCAGAAAGGGGCACAGCAAAAACGAGAACAGGGATGCCACCGAGTGTCAGTGCCTCTGCAATATGTCCCATGCTGTCAGTTGCTATACCGCTAGCACGGAGAGCGTGGAACAATTCGGCATAGATATTGATTAAAACAACATACCACACCACACTGCCAATCATTGCAAGAATGATACCGTCAAACCATGCCTTGGACCATTGCATATATATTGTTACGACAACAACAATTGCCATCAGCCATAGGAGCAACGGGATGATGGATGTACTGACTGGCCTCGTAATCAGTGCGCCAATAGCAAGTGGTGTAATGTAAGCGAAGATTGCAATATAGGCGCCCCAGAGAATGTTTTTTACTATGAACATATTTTGGCATTATCTACATGAAAATAGAGGCAGCAGAGAGCATGCTTTGTATAGCCACATCCTCTCTATAAAATGACGCGCCTATCAGATGATCAGTATGCCAAATGGCAGGTCATACCTTCTCCAGAGGCGCCTGAATTCTACGCTACCTTTTTCGCCGCGAGTGCCGCGCGGACATAGCGGGCGGTGTGGGATTCTTTGTGGTACTTGGCGACTTCTTCTGGTGGCCCGGTCACCACGACGCGCCCGCCGCCGTCGCCGCCCTCGGGTCCCAGATCAATAATCCAGTCTGCCGCGGTGATGACATCCAGATTGTGCTCAATGACAATCACCGTGTTGCCGGCGTC
>JALXES010000012.1 GCA_027069365.1 Candidatus Moraniibacteriota bacterium
TCATTTACGGGCGGCGTGAAACAGCTCCTGGCAATGGGCAAGCCGCAGCGGTGTGAGTGGCACAGCGGTGATGAGCGCGGCGTGGTCTACCTGGATGGACAGCGCGTGCGTACAGAAGCACGCGACGTGCTCGTAGCGGAAGGCGTGAAGGGGGACATGGTGATGGTCAGTGATGGTACGTGGATGTACACGTGGAATACGGCGACAAAAAAGGGACAGAAATTCAAAATGGAAGATATGGAGCGGATGCAGGAGCGTTTTGGTGGTGCACAGGATATGATGGAAGAGCAGGAGTCTGAGATGCCGGCACCGCAGGACTATATGACGCAGGAGCATACCTATACCTGCACGAAGTGGCGCGTGGATGAGCAGAAATTTGCTGTGCCGAAGGATGTGACATTTGAAGATATGAGCGCGATGCTGGAGCAAGCGCGCAAGGCGATGCAGGGTATGGCGAGTCAGTGTGACAGTTTGCCGGAAGCGCAGCGCGCAGCATGCGCTGATGCGATGGCGAAGTTTGCACAGTAAATAGTAAAATTAGAAACCATATGAAAAAGCATATTTTAGGAAGAGTTGGTGTGTTTGGTATTGTTGCTGTGGCGCTTGGCGGATGTGCAACACAAACGCCACCAGATGTTGTCTCAGAAGAGACACAATTTCCGCCACAGGCGCAAGAACGCCGTGGTGTCAAGAAGCACATGGCGCAGCAACAACAAGAAGAGTACGTTGTTGACAAGAGCGACTATGTAGATGCTGCGGCGTTGACAGCTGAGATGCCGGCAACAGAACTTTCGGATACGGAGCGTGACGGACTTCTCTTGATGCGGGAAGAGGAAAAGCTGGCACGTGATGTGTATACAACACTGTATGAGAAGTGGGGACAGAGGATTTTTACGAATATTGCCGGCAGTGAGCAAACGCACATGGATGCTGTCAAGACACTGTTGGACCGCTATGAAGTTACAGACCCGGTAACAGATGCAACAGTAGGTGTTTTCACAAATGCAAAACTAAAGCGTTTGTATGATGAGCTTGTCGCACAAGGTTCTACATCACTCGTGGCGGCGCTAACGGTCGGTGCGACAATAGAGGACCTTGATATCAAGGATCTCGATAATCTTATGGCGCAAACGGATAATGCGGACATTATCACAGTTTACGAAAATCTTGCGCGTGGCTCACGTAATCACATGCGCGCGTTTGTCAGGCAGTTGAAGAATAATGGTGCGACCTACAGTGCGCAGTATATCTCACAGCAAGAATTGGAAGCAATCCTTGCTGGCGTACAAGAACGTGGTAACGGTGGCGGCAAGGGTCGTGGTGGTGGCATGGAGCGTAATCGCTAAAATAGACCAAGGCGCCTGTGACTATGGGCGGGTGTCTTGGGTGATGTGATATACTGAAAAAAATAGTGGACGTAAACAGAACTCTATGATAAAACATAACGACACACAGCAATCTGCACATAAGCATGTCTCGCGTGCGCAAGCGGCACAGGAAGCAGCGGCAATAAGTACGCGGGGTGCGACGCGGTCACGGTGGATTGCGACGTTGGTCATCATGGTAGTGCTGGGTCTTGGCGGCTGGGTGATTGCGCAGCGCGTGATGCCGTATGCTTTTGATGATGCAGCAACGGCGACTGCGTCGGGGGATGTGATGGATAGTAATGTGATACGTGATGGTGTTGCTCTCACGGACATGGGCGTGAAGGAAGGTGCAGCTTTTGTGCCACGCGAGGACCTGCAGCCGACAGCAGCTCTGGCAGCACCAACACCGCGCATGGCGGCACGCAGCTCTGAGGCGCCCTCTACACCGGAACGCAAAACGCGCAAAACGGGACGTTTGGCAATTGTCGTGGACAGTGTGGCGTGGACGGTAGAGCACGCCGGTGAGATTGCACGGCGCTATGGCGGGGAGGTGATGCAGGTCAATCTCTATGCAGATGAGAAGAATCGCATGCGCGGGACAATTTCTCTGCGTGTTGCGGCAAAGGATTTTGATGCGGCATTTGATGCGCTCAAGAAAGAGGTAGCGAAAGTGGTGGAGCACGAGAGTGTTGATACGCAAGATGTTACGGAGGCGTACGTTGACCTGGAGGCGCGTCTGACAAACAAGCGTGCCGAGGAGCAGGCGTTTGCGGCAATTTTGGAGCGTGCTACAAAGACGGATGACATTATCAAAGTGACGCGTGAGCTTGCGCGCGTACGTGGCGAGATTGAGCGGTTGGAGGGGCAGTTGCGCTTTATGCGCTCGCGTACGGACTACGCGGCGATCACGCTGTCGCTACGTGAGGATGAGAAGGTGGTCACGCCGGACACAGGGTGGCGACCGGGTGCGGTGGCGCGGCAGTCGCTCAACCACCTGATTGCCAACGTGCAACACTTCATTGATAATGCCATTCGCTTTGCGACGGTGTTTGTGCCAACGTTTCTCTTGTACGTTCTGGTGATTGTGATACTATGGAAAGTAGGGAAGCGTGTTGTGTACGGCATGGTGACGCGCTATGAGCGACGCCGTAATCGTGCAGAGACAAAATAACGCGCGGGGGCTGTAACAA
>JALXES010000013.1 GCA_027069365.1 Candidatus Moraniibacteriota bacterium
GACAGATGACATCGCGCGTATTCTTGACCGGCCGGTGGTGTTTGCTGATGCGTGCACGGGCGCGCGTGTGGAGGAAGTGCTCTCCGGCACACAGCCCGGCACGCTCGTATTGCTGGAGAACGTGCGTTTTCACAGTGCGGAAACAGCTACGGACGCGGCAGTGCGCAAGGCGTTTGCTGCGGAGATTGCGCAGAACTTTGATGTGTACGTCAATGATGCGTTTAGCGTGTGCCACCGCGCGCATGCCTCTATCACAGAACTTGCAACATCGCTGCCCTCATACGCGGGCATGCAGCTGACACGAGAGGTGGAGACGCTCTCACGCGTGCGCACATCACCGGCGCATCCGGCGGTACTCGTGATTGGCGGCGCGAAGATTGCCACCAAGCTCCCGCTTATCCGTGCGGTAGAGTCGCTCTACGATGCCGTGCTTGTGGGCGGCAAGGTGGCCAACGAGGCGCTGGATGAGCAGATTGCTTTTACGGACAATGTGATGGTGCCGCAGGATTTTGTGGGTGAGCGCTATGATATTGGTCCGGCAACGGTGGAGGCGTTTGTCGCACAGATTATGCGTGCGCAGACTGTCGTGTGGAATGGTCCCATGGGATGGTACGAAAAAGAAGCCTACGCGCACGGCACGCGACGCATCGTGGAAGCACTCAAAGACACGCCGGCGTTCACCGTCGTTGGCGGCGGGGAGTCCATTGAAGCGCTGGAGCACTACAACGCCATTGACGCGATTGACTTTGTCTCTACCGGCGGCGGGGCGATGCTCGCCTTCATGGCCGGGGACACCCTCCCCGGCATCGCTGCGTTGGAGTAGGGATGTGTACCGTTGTGCCATTAGGGATAGAAATGTTGTCATGCGTATCAGTGTGCAGCCACCGGCATGTGGTATAATGGGAGGAGTTTTGAGCGTTATAAACCCACAAGAACGATGATGCAGAAAAAAACGCAGCACGAGAACTACAGAGAGCTCATCTGGATGCTGGCAAAAATGGATTTTAAATTGCGCTACCAGGGGTCAATCCTCGGGTATGTATGGGCGCTGCTGAAGCCGTTGTTAACGTTTACGGTGCTGTACTTCGTGTTTTCGTCCATCTTCAATATGCGCAATGACGGGACGAACTACTACGCGCTGGAACTGCTGGTGGGGATTATGATGTTCAACTTCTTTGCGGAGGGCACGAGCGCGGGGCTCAATGCACTGCTGAGCAAGTCGCAACTCGTCACAAAGATCTACGTCCCGCGCTGGGCGATTATCCTGGCGGCGACGCTCAACAGCGCAATGATCTACATCGTGAACATCGCGGTGATTATCCTGTTCTTCGCGCTGTATCACCTCGTGCCGTCGCTGCAGGCGGTCGGACTGTTTGTGCTGTTCTCGCTGGCGTTGTTTGTGCTGATTGTGTCGTTCTCGCTGATGGCGGCGCCGCTGCAGGTAATGTTCCGCGACATTGCGCTGATTTGGGAGGTAGTGGTGCAGATTCTCTTCTACGCGTCACCGATTATCTATCCGCTCTCACTGCTGCCGGCGCAGTACCACCAGTGGATTTTGCTCAACCCGCTGGCGTTCATCGGGCACTTCACCAAGATGGCGCTCACACACAATCACCTGCCGGACGCGCACCAGACGCTGCTGTTTGTCGCAATCCTCACCGGTGCGTTTGCATTCAGCATCTGGGCATACCGCCGACTCATCCCGTCCATTGCGGAGAAGATGTAAAGTGTCTTCTGCCCGAATCTCGTGCACCCTGGGTATGTGCACAAAAGAGGTTTTGTACTATACTATATTTATGGTCAAAAAGAACACAACAGACACAGACATCGCTATCGCAGTAGAAAACGTCTCCAAGACGTTTCGCATCCCGCACGAGAAGGTTAGCAGCCTGCGTGGGGCGTTTGTGAGTGCTTTCAATCGCAATCGCACCTACGAGGAGTTCAAGGCGCTGGACGATGTGAACTTCACGGTCAAAAAAGGCGAGTTTTTTGGCATCATCGGGCGCAACGGCTCGGGCAAGAGTACGCTCCTGAAAATCCTCGCCGGGATCTACCGCCCCGACAGCGGCCGTGTGACGGTCAACGGGCGGATTTCGCCGTTTCTGGAGCTGGGCATCGGCTTTAACCCAGAGCTTTCCGGGCGGGACAATGTGTATCTGAACGCGACGGTGCTCGGCCTGACACGCAAGGAGATTGACGCGAAATTCAACGACATCGTGCGCTTCGCCGAGCTGGAGCGCTTCATAGACCAGAAGCTCAAAAACTACTCCAGCGGCATGCAAGTGCGCCTGGCCTTCGCTGTCTCCATCCACGCCAACCGCGACATTCTCCTCATGGACGAAGTCCTTGCAGTGGGGGATAGTAACTTTCAAGAGAAGTGCCTCAATTACTTTCAAAAAATAAAAGGCAAGAAAACGATTATTATTGTTACGCATGATTTAGATATTGCGATGGAGCATTGTACGAGAGTGGCAATTCTTGATCAATCAAGAATACACTTTGTTGGC
>JALXES010000014.1 GCA_027069365.1 Candidatus Moraniibacteriota bacterium
AGGTCTGCAGCAAGCGCCTTGGTGCGCGCGGCAACCTCCTTCTGCGTGAGTTTGTCCATCTTATTCATGACCAAGATGACGTGGTGTCCTTGCTGTTGCGCCAGCGTGAGCATTTCGCGGTCAAAGTCACGCAGTCCCGCCTTGGCATCCACCACAAGCACCACTGCCGCCGGACGCACTTCCTCCGGGCTGGTAAGGTACCACAGAATCATCCGGCGCAATTTCTCTCGCGCCTTGAGGGATGTCTTGGCATAGCCATAGCCGGGAAGGTCTACGAAGTAGAACGCGTCGTTGATGAGGAAAAAGTTAATCTGCAATGTCTTGCCCGGTGTGCTGCTGGTTTTAACGAGATTCTTTTTTTGTGTGAGGACGTTGATGACGCTGGACTTCCCCACATTGGAGCGCCCCACAAATGCAATCTGCGCGCGGTGACTCTCGCGTGCGAGAAACTCCGTGGATCCAATAACCCCGCGAACAAATTCTGCGCTTGTGATGTGCATAGATTACTGTGCTTTTGTAGTGCTGTGTGTGTCATTGTGTGCATCGTCGTCAGCCGTGTGCGATGCTTCGTGTGTATCCGCTTCCGTGGTGTTCTCTTCAGTGCTCTCGGCATCACTCTCTGTGTCTGTCTCTTTGGTGTCACGCGCGTGTTCTCCTTGCGCTCCTGTTGGCGCCTCTGCCGCTCCATCATCTTGCGCACCGGTGGATGCATCGGGCGACGTGTGCGCCGCGGCACTCTCTTTGAGCCGCGCATACAGCGTGCGATATGTACGTACCATGACAATCAGTGACAGCGGCACTGTGATGATAAGCCCAATACCAAATGCCATCATGCCAAGTATGTTGATAAAAACGATGACTATCATAAGTGCCAACAGACGCAGCTTTACGCCGCGCGTCAGCAGGCTGCTTGCACGCAGCGCCGCAAATGCATTCATGTTACGATCCACAATGACATAGGGCGCAAACATGAAGCGCAACGCGACGTAGACAATAGCAAACACTGTCAGAAAAAACCACGTCACCATCGCTATGAATGCAAGCATCATGTTGATATGGAGGGCCGCTGCCACACCCGCCTGCAGACTATCGTATGGAAAAGTGCCACTACCACCCAATGATACGCCCAGTATGCCAGTAAAGAACAGTACAATGGACATCATCGCCATACCCACCACAATCACTACCATGACAATCTGAAAAACGATGTACCATACGACATGCTGCGCCGGCGGGATGATGTCATCAAAGCGTGCGCCGTTGCCGTCCACAAAGCGCAGTAGCACGCGCAGCACGCCAACAGCAACAATTGCGTTAATCAGTGTGCCCGTGATAATCCCAACAAGCGCAAATGCGCCGTCACCGCTCTCCAGCATGCCGGCAAACATCTGAGCGCCAATGATTGCCGCTACGATACCGAGGAAGAACCAGGTATTCTGTGTAAGGTCTTCCCAGGCCTGCGTGAACAGTGCGGTGAGCGAAAGTGAGTGTGTCTGTGTCATATGCGTATTGTTATTGTGATGTTTCTATTGCTTGGAGTTTGTCTACCAACCGCCGCAAGTCCTCCGGTGCGTAGTAGTCAATGACCACGCGCCCGCCGCGCCCTTTGGGTGTGATTGTCACACGTGTGTCCAGTGCCTGTGAGAGCGCACTTTGTGCCGTGGCCACCGCCGGCACAACCGGCGTTTTTGTCGTTGCTGCGCGCGTGCTTGCGACACCCTGCGCACGCTTGGCGCGCGCCTCGGCCTGACGCACCGTGAGGTGTTCTTTGGTGATAAGGCGAAAGAGTGCATGCTGTGCCTCCGTGTCTTCCAGCGAGAGGATGACCTTGGCGTGGCCCTCACTGATGGTGCCCTCGCTCAGCGCCTTGAGGATAGTAATCGGCAGCGTCAGCAGACGCAGGCGGTTTGCCACGACACTGCGGCTCTTGCCGACACGCTGCGCAACCTCCTCCTGCGACAGTCCATACGTGTGCGCAAGTTTCTGATACGCCTTGGCCTCTTCAATCACATTCAAGTCGTGGCGCTGGATGTTTTCAATAAGTGCCAGCTCCATCTTTTGGCGCTCGTCGGCATCACGCACAATCGCCGGCACTTCTGTGAGGCCCGCACGCTGCGCCGCGCGAAACCGTCGCTCTCCGGCAATGAGCTCATAGGTGCCATCACTGCGCGCTGTGACCACAAGTGGTTGCAAGATACCGTGCTCACCAATAGAGGCGGCAAGCTCGGCAAGCTTCTCTTTGTCAAACGTCAAACGTGGCTGGTGAGGGTTGGCGATGATATCTGTGATGGCAATGGTTTGCACAACTGTGCCAACCGACGACTGTGCCACTGAGTCCGCATCAGCCACCGGCACGTCGGCATCTGCGTGCTGTGCGGCAGCTGTGCGCTGCTGTACGCCGGCGGTCTGTGTGTTTTTTTGTGGGATGAGCGAGGAGAGCCCGCGCCCAAGGCCAAATTCCTGTGCCATGATATGTGTATACTAGAGATTACTACGCTGCATAATTTCCTTTGCCGCCGCCTTGTAGGCGCGTGCGCCTTTGGAGAGTGCGTCAAACGCCATGATAGACTTGCCAAAACCCGGCGCCTCCGCCAACCGCACGCTGCGCGGAATCACACTCTCAAAGACATAACCCGGAAAGTGCGCGCGCATCTCACGCACCACCTGGCGTGACAGACGATTGCGACGGTCATACATCGTGATAAGCGCCCCCATAATCGTCAGCTGTGGGCTGAGATTCTCCCGCACAAGGTCAATTGTCTCCAGAAGCTGACTGAGACCCTCCAGTGCATAGTACTCCGCCTGCACGGGAATGATAATGCTGTCAGAGGCCACAAGTCCGTTGACAGTGAGAAGCCCCAGTGATGGCGGCGAGTCAATGAGGATATAGTCAAACTGTGTACGTACCTGCGCGAGCACATCACGCAAGCGAAACTCGCGGTTGTCCATGTGTACCAGATCAATGTTCGCACCGGCCAGATCCGGTGTTGCCGGCAGGAGACTCAGACCCTTCTGCTGTGTTGGCATGATGTAGGCTGCCGGCGAGTACCCGCCAATCATCGCGTCGTAGAGCGTGCGCTGCTGTGCACGCGGGTCCACACCCAGTCCGCTGGAGGCATTGCCCTGTGGGTCCAAATCCACAAGCAGCACAAACTTCCCCGCCGCCGCCAAATACGTCGCGAGGTTGACGGTGGATGTCGTCTTGCCAACGCCACCCTTCTGATTGACCAGTGAGATAATCTGTGCCATGTCTTCAGTATACCACTTTCTCTGACTCTCCGCCGCACCTAGTAGTCTTTTAGCTTATTCAACACATCGTGATTGCGGATGCGCTCCAATGCCTTGGCTTCAATCTGGCGAATGCGCTCACGTGTCACGCCAAACATCTTGCCCACTTCCTCCAACGTGTGTGTCACACCGTCTACGAGACCAAAGCGAATTTCCAAAATCTTGCGCTCGCGCGGTGCCAAATCCACGAGCACTTCCGCGACGTGCTCCTGCAAGAGCTTGTACGACGCGCTCTGGTGGGGCATGACAGTTTCCGTATCCTCAATGAAGTCACCAAGCACGCTGTCATCATCGTTCTCACCCACTGATGTCTCCAGCGAGACGGTGTCCTGTGAAATTTTCTGGATGTGGCGCACTTTCTCTACGGGGATATCCATCTCTTGTGCCACCTCCTCCGGTAGCGGTTCGCGTCCGAGCTCCTGCACTAGTCGCCGCACGATCTGCATGTACTTATTGATGGTCTCCACCATGTGCACCGGGATGCGAATGGTCCGGCTCTGGTCTGCCAGCGCACGCGTGATGGCCTGACGAATCCACCACGTCGCATAGGTAGAGAATTTGAAGCCCTTGCGGTAGTCAAACTTCTCCACCGCGCGGAACAGTCCGATATTGCCCTCCTGCACGAGGTCCAGCAGCGAGAGGTTTGGCGAGCGTCCCACGTACTTCTTGGCGATACTCACCACGAGACGCAGGTTTGCCTCCGTGAGTTTTTGGCGCGCAATCTGGTCACCCTTCTCAATGCGCTTGGCCAAATCAATTTCCTCCTGCGCAGAGAGTAGCGGCACACGTCCAATCTCTCGCAAGTACATCTGCACCAAGTCCTTGGTATCACCTTCTTCCTGCAGCGCGTGCTGTTGCTGCCCCAGCATGTTGGTCGCAGGTTTTTTGTGCGCCTGCTTCTTTTTGTGAGACGCCCGGTGCTTATCTACTGCAGCGTCTTTGTCTACGTGCAAGATATCGTCTGAATTGACAATTCTAATCCCCAACTCATCAAACTGCATGTATAGATCTTCCAGGTGCTCCAAGTGCTGCTCCACATCCGGCATGATGTGAATAACCTCGTCCTCCGTCACAAAGCCGCGTTGCTTACCGCGGCGCATTAGTTCATCAATCACGGTCTGCGCATCTTTCTTCTGTGCGTCTTCTTTCGTAGGCGTCACACTCTTTGCGGTAGCGCTACGACGGGTTGTGCGCGACGTCTTCTTTGGTGAGTTCTTTGCAGTTGTACGCGTTTTCTGTGTGCTCTTCTTCACAGCGTTCCTTGCCGCTTTCTTTACTGCCTTCTTCACGGCTTTCTTTGCAGATGTCTTCGCAACCTTCTTCGCAGCTTTCTTTACCACCTTCTTTGTCGCTTTTTTTGCCACTTTCTTTGCTGCCTTCTTTACCACAGACCTCTTGACGGCTTTCTTTGTCACTTTTTTTACCCTCTTCTTTGCTGCTTTCTTTTTTGCTGTTTTCTTTGCGGTAGTGCGTGTGGCACGACGCGCGCGGTGTGTTGTCGCCATAAACTCTCACGATAAAGAATTACCACCCTGTGTACACAATTGCACACAGACATATGCTCTGTAGCCACCCTTTCGCGGGGCACGGTGCACTGCACTCCATGCAGGCAAATAACGGCTACACAAAGGATGTCGCCTAATCTGCGACTCTCAATAGTTTCATTGTATATCAAAAAGGCACTTGCGCCTAGTCCGCAGAAAACTTATTGACAAAGAAATGCACTATGCTAGATTGTTTGCGCGTAGTATGCCACATAGAATTGACACACGAGATGATAACAGCGCCACACATGAAAAAACTTTTCAGCAAACTCTTCAGCAACGTATTTGTCGTTCTCGGTGTTATGGCGCTAACGCCTATTGTTGTTTTTGTTAGCTTTGTCATCTATATGCGTACTACTGGTGGAGATCCATCATGGATGATTAGTCCAAACCATGCCACTTACGCCAATCTTTTCTACAATTATAAATGCCTTGCAACAAAAGCAATGGCGCCAAATGAGGGAGAAACGAAACAGCAAGCCAAAAAGCGTCTTACCGCTTACACACTTTCTAATATAGAAGAGATGAATATGTCCTATGCCGAGGCGTTGGAGGTATTGGAAGAATCTCGCCGGCAGTGGTATATTGGCGGCATGGACCATCAGGTAGGTGCATGGAAAAATTGCCACAAAGAAACCATAGACTACTACAACCTCATCATCCCCGCTGTTGAAGAGAAGGCAAGAAAGGAAAAGACCTGGAGGGATCGATGGAAGGTGTGGAAGCTGTGGGGCGCATGGAAGTAAGAAGTTGGCGATTTCCGAAGAAAAGATGTAGCCAAAAGAGTTGATACCTACACGCTCAAATGATAAACTCTGAACTAATGTGCAGGACAGCAACTATCAATACTTACAAATACTCATGACGCTCACACCAAAACGCACAATTGTAACACTGACAATCCTCCTCCTTACAGGTGGCGTTGTGTGGTTTGGATACACTACATACCAACAGCGCACAAAAGAGACTACACAGGATACAGTGCAGCGAACCACACAAAACACAACTATCAAAAATACTGTACAAGTACCGCAAGATACTGCCGACGCACAAGCACCGACAACCACACAAAGCACCGACAGTACCACAACAACACAACCGCAACCAGACACCAGCATCCACTACAACGCCGATGGCAGTATTGACACATCCAGCTGGAAAGAATACTGCAATGAGGAATACGGGTTTTGTGTGAAGTATCCGGATGGGTGGGAGGTGGAAAGCTTCTATGCATTATCGCCAGGCTTATCGCTGGGACCGATTGATTGTAAACAAATGCCAGAGAAGTGTAAAGTAAAATCATTTGCTTTTACTGATGGGGATGTTGATTCGCGAATGTCGGGATTTGTGCTTAATGTTGTTGACAAGACACGGGCGGAGGGCTATTCTTTTATAGAGAAAACTACTTGGCATCATGGCGGTTTAATCACCGGATGTGAGATAGGAATTTTGCTGGCAAATAGTGATAGCAACAGTTTTATTCTATCAACATTCTATCAAAATTTTGACAGCGATGAATATGATCAAAATATCAACAACACCAGATACCTTCAGGACTTAGAACATTCATGTAAAAATAACAAGGATATAACAGCAATGATTTTTGATAATATTGCAGAGAGTTTCAGATTGTACTAGCAGTTGCTCTTCATGAAATATAGAAATTTTATTTTTCTGTATTTCTCAAGCGCAACTGTTTTGGTTGTATCTTTTGAACTTTAACAATGAGGTGCTCTTATGGATAATAATCGTACTGTAGAAGCGTATATTTTACAAAACATGCCTTTCTTCAGACCTATCGTCACTCACATTGACAAGAAAATGTACTAATGCTAGATTGTTTGCATGTGCACGAGGACACATTAAGTGATGCACTACAAAAACTCCATGAAAGATATATGTGACATGAAAAAGTCGTCAGAAAAGAAAACTCTCCCGACATGGTTTTGGTGGGTGTTTTGGGTGAGTTGGGTTGCAACTGTAAGTATAGCTGTTTCGTTATCCTGGATAGCAGCGGCATGTCTTACATGCCTTCAGGTAAATGTAATTTCACTACTTGCTACACCACAGATATTGCTTGGCATGCATGGCAATGTCGCTATCATTTTTGGGGTATTTAATGGTATTTGTGTAATTACTAGTATGGTGCTCGTGCCATACACTCTCTGGAATATGTACATTACAAAGAGTGTACAGAAAGAACTGGCAGTGATTATCGCATGCATAATCCCCATAACACCTGCTATTTTAGCGTATACTTACCTCCTGCTAACTCTCTAACACTAAGCCTAACTCCCCGCCATGCCCTCGCGAACACATGTTGTTCGCGATGGCGTCCACGGGAGTTAGCAGCTCTCATTTTTCTGTTCCTTTACATAGAGAGGTAAATCACAGTGAAGAAAATCATTCTTTGCGTCATTGCTCTCATGCTTGCTGGTAGCGCCTTTGCCACCGAGCGTCATGGGAGTGCGTCACTTTTTGGGTACAATCACTGGCTTCCCAAAAAGGCCTATGTTGCGTTCCACTACGACAAGGCCCACCGTCTTGACGGCTTTCGGGTTGTCTTTGAAGCACCCGACGGGCGACTGTTTCGTGAGTGGACCGTGATGGATGATAACGGTGATGTCTATCGCTTCCCATTCATTCTTGAGGTTACGCTGGTTGCTACTAAAGACCTTGGTCTCAGCTATGCTGATGGGTGGGGCTTTGGTCGGCTGGATGGCAACAATTCTGATGTGCCGCAGGCATATCGGGATTCCACTTTTCTAGATTCTCTAGATAGTGGTGCTAAATTTGGCATCGGCATCATGGACCCGGCACGTCTCACACCCGGCAAGCTCTATGACTTCTGGGTTGCTCTGAAGCCCACAGCGGTGAATCCGCAGACCGCCGGCGCAATGGTGCGGTTTCGTCTCAATGTGGATGTTTCTGCACTGAAGCGGATGGGGTTTAGTATGTCTCAGATTGCTAGTGAGTTTGATCTTGGTAGCGAATGGCGTTTTGCTTATGTTTTAGCTGGCTCAGATACGGCCTATAACCCGGAGAAAGTTGGCAATATTTTCTCCTTCGCCATTGAGTCTTTTAAAGGCGACAAGAAATCCGCCTACTCCGACTTCATCGCGAACATCCATATGGATGGTGCGTACTGTAAGGAAGATGCGCAAACTGCTGCATGGAGAGTCAATGGTGTTGATGAGTGCTTCTCTGCACCGTCTGCGTATACTGGCATCGCTCACTACGGCGCCCCGGCTGACAGCGAGATGGTAATGAGTACATTGGAAACCGTTGCGTACTATGGAGCATCTGGTGCAACTCCGGTATCTTCAGTAGTGTCCACACCCCCCCTCTCCCTGGCTCCCCCAACCTCACCATTGACTTTGATGTCATGAACAAGGATGGCAAGGAGATTCATGCGGAGTACGGTGAACTCGTAACAGCCACACAGGATGTCACACTCCGTGTGGAGGTCTGCAACACCGGGACGCTGGATGCACGCAAGACGCGCATCAAGAAGGGAGAGAAGACAGACACGTCCTTCTACACCCGACTCCCCGGCAGTGGCACCTGGACACAGAT
>JALXES010000015.1 GCA_027069365.1 Candidatus Moraniibacteriota bacterium
ATACGATGGCAACTGCGTAATAGAGGCGTGTTGTTCTATACACATAAACCCAATTCTGTAGTACTTTACAAATTTATTCTCGGCAAACATAAATCATATGGAGGTGTAGAATGTTGAAGTGTTGTGTAGTAGGTCTTGGCAAACAAGCTCAGAGTGATCACATCCCATCAATTGTTGAGAGTAAAGACTTCCACTTGGTTGGCGTCTATGATGTGGATGTATCAGCGGTGGATTTTGTGTCTCAAGCTACATGCAGTATTCCTGCCTATTCACTTGATGAAGTTGTTGCTCTCAGTCCAGACGTCGTTATTGTGTCGGTTCCACATGATCAATATCTTCCAATTATAAGGCGAATGGCCAATGAGGGTATCCACATCATTAAGGAAAAGCTTTTTGCAATATCTATTCATGAGGCTAACGAGATCATTGATGCGGCAAGAGGAGAGATTTTTATTGGTGTCTTTTCTCAGCGTCGGTTCAATCCCATATTCTGTGCATTTGAACAAATGCGCAGACATATCGGTAAAATCTATTCAATTGAGGGAAAATATGTGATGAACATCAACCGCCTCGATAATGGATGGCGTGCTAGAAAGAGCGCTGCCGGTGGGGGCGCCCTTATTGATATGGGATATCACTACATTGATTTGCTTGTTTGGCACTTTGGAGTCCCGGATTCAGTCACTGCACGAATTTCTCGTGCTAACCGTATTGGTCAAGAGTATGATGTTGAGGACACGGCAAACATGCTTTTTGATTATTGCCTCAGTGATTCCTATGAAGAGAAGACTATTGGTAACATTATCATATCACGAGTTTATCCTTTCAAAGAGGAAAAACTTTCTGTCTATGGTACCGATGGTTATATTGAGCTGCAGCGCGGATTAATTCGGCGCATGAATTCAAGAGGAGAGGAAGTTGAAAGACTTGCAAGTAAACGAGGTTGGCCATCAGCGTTTACTAATCAGCTTGAGTTTTTTGCAAAAGAAATCCGTAGCGGTAAGCGATGTGGTCCTACCACAGGTCATGAACATCTAAAGCATATTGCAACCCTTGAAGCGGCTTATGCGTCAGATCGTTCACATACGTCGTGCAACCCCAACACTTATCTAGCCAAATTCACGAAATAGGAGAGAGACACATATGAACGCACTGGCTATAAACGGTGGTCCGATGACCATTAACCCCACAGAGGATCGTTACATATGGCCTCGCATCACTCAAGAAATGAGGGACATTGCAATTTCACAGATGGAAGAAAGCCTGTCCATATATGATCGCTCTGGTATCTTTAAAGAGTTTGAGGAGAAGTTTGCGAATTATCATGGTATGCCATATGCGCTTCTCTCTAACTCAGGAACAAGCGCGATATCATCCATGTTTGAAGGTATTGGACTTTGCCCAGGTGATGAGGTTATTTGTCCGGCGTACACATTCTTTGCAACAGTGAGTCCTGTGATGCATACTGGCGCTATACCTGTATTGTGTGATTGTGATGAGTCTGGCAATATCGATCCTCTTGAGATTGAGAGGAAGATAACGACGCGCACCAAGGCAGTAATTGTAACACATATGTGGGGCATCCCATGCGACATGAGGACAATCTCCAATATCTGTAAAGATAAGGGGGTCTATCTCTTTGAAGACTGTTCTCATGCTCATGGCGCCTCATTTGCAGAGCAAAAAGTTGGTTCATTTGGAGATGCTTCAGCGTGGAGTTTGCAAGGACAGAAGATAGTAACTGGCGGTGAAGGTGGAATCATGTTGATTAGGAACAGAGATATCCATATTCGTGCCCTGCTTCAAGGACACTATAACAGGCGATGTAAGCAAGAGATCCCAAAAGATCATGAGCTGTACAGATATGCGCTTACTGGCCTTGGTCTCAAGTTCCGTGCTCATCCCATAGCTATCGCGATAGCAAGTCATCAATTCAATCAACTTGATGACTGGATTGCTCAAAAGCAACAGTTTGTTGACGAGATAACAGCTTCGCTGAAGAGATATCCATTTCTCAAGATGCCAAGCTGTGAAAATCGTCAGGCAAGTTGGTATGCGCTGACAATGCAATTCCTGCCAGAGTTGGCTAATGGCGTTACTATCAATCAATTTGAAAAGGCCCTACATGCTGAGGGATTAATTGAGGTGGATCACCCTGGCTCAACTGGACCAATTCACAATCTGGCACTATTCACAAATCCAGAGCGTGTTCTTAGTCGGTTGTATCACAAGCCGATTAAACAACACGGTTCGTTCGATCAGGCTATTGCGTTTTATGAACAGGCTATAAAAATGCCTGTATGGGCATTTGCAGATGAGCGGCCAATCGTAGAAGCGTATATCCGTGGTCTGGCAAAGGTCTGTGATGCAGTGATGCAGAGACCGGATTCCATTAACTCTATATCAGTGAGAAAGTGATGAATAATCTAATAGATGAAAGTCTTGTAGAGACACTTATGAACAATCTCAGCAACGATCAAATTGAGAAAGTTGTTGTCGGAGCCATTATCATGAATGATGGTGGTCAGATTTTGCTTCTGAGAAGATCGGCTGGAGACTTTATGGGAGGTCTTGTGGAGTTGCCTAGCGGTGGAGTTGATCAAGGTGAAGACATTTTCGACGCACTTACTCGTGAAATTACAGAGGAGACAGGATTAACAGTCACATCTGTTGATAGATATGTAGGTCATTTTGACTACACATCAGGTTCTGGGAAGAAAACTTGTCAGCTAAATTTCGTGGTAAGTGCTCATGGAGAGGTCCATGTAAATCCTGATGAACACGATGACTTTCTCTGGGTTAGTGTAACTGATGACATACTCAAGAAGAGTAATATCTCTGCTGAGATACGCAGGATAATTGAGTTGGCAATGCTCTAGAGAATGGCTTAGTCAACACTGGAAGGCCCACAAGGAAATTTCCTTGTGGGCTTTTAACATACTCTGGTATAGTAGTAAATATGAAGCAGTACACCTCTCTTAATTCAATAACATGATCACAATGAGTAACGTAGTAAAATGCAGAACAATCAAGGACACGTTTGTGGATGTTGCTACCGCAGAAGTGGTATTTAGACCATCTGTATATGCTGTAATCATAAACAAGAGAAATGAAGTGTTGCTGCTGCCACAGTGGGATGGCTACGATTTTCCCGGTGGTGGCCAGGATATCCATGAGACCCATGAAGAAGCGCTGAAGCGTGAGTGTCACGAAGAAACAGGTCTTGATATTGCTATTGGCGACCTTATCCACTTTGATGAAGGATTTTTCTTTCATCCGGTACGAGAAAAGGGATATCATACGCTACTATTCTACTACACGGTACGGAGTTTCAGTGGAGATATTTCTGATAACTTTTTTGATGAAGACGAGTTAGAGTATTCCAAGAAAGCCGAGTGGATCCCGGTGGATAAAGTTCCAGATATCAAATTTTGCAATGCGGTAGATAATGTGGAGATTATCAAGAAGGCGCTTTCAAACCGGCGTGCGCTAAGATAGATACTAGCTACACGAAGTTATCTGGAAGCTCCTGACAACAGCGCCACTGACAGCACAAGAGCGTGCCGATGTGGAGGAGATGTTGTCAGAATCTAAGGAGTAATCAATCCCTCCAGGATTGATATTTAACTGCACAGAACACTGTTTTGTGCAGTTTTTTCACACCACAATCCGCGTGCACGTGAGCGTGTCGGGTGCGTGGAAGAGGCGGGAGAAGTTTGCGCTGATGGTGCCGTTGAAGAGGGTGATGGTGGGCGTGTGTGGGAGGTCTAGTAGCGGTGCGAAGGCTTGCAATTTGCCGGCCATGCCGCCGGTAACGTCGGTGGTGTGTGCGCCGGTGGCGATGCGTGCGTCCAGAGCATCGCGCAGCGTGATGCTGTCAATGTGCGTGGCATCTGGCGTAGTGTGTGGATCGGCGCTAAACAATCCGTCCGTGTCGCTTGCCAGTGCGATGTGGTGGGTGTCAAAATGACGGGCAATATGTGCGACAATCGTGTCGCCGGAGAGGATGGCGTGTCCCCACCGCATGTCGGGAACAACAGCGCCGGAGAGCACCACAATGCGCCGGTTGCGAAGAAGCGCACCCAGCGGCGGGAGGTCGCTGTGAGCAAGCGCTCCCGCATGGGTGGTGAAGATGTGTTCGCTGCGCACACCTACGGCAGCAGCACCGGCGCGCTGTAGTGCGTGGACGACAGCGTCTTGAAGGCGGTGGAGATTGGTGGTGATGGCGTGTGCTGTGGCAACTTTGGCAGCATCGCCACGCGTGCCGGCACGCAGGTTGTGTTGCGCGGCAATAGTGTGCGCCGCACTGCCGCCACCGTGTACGATGATGAAGTCCTTGCGCGGGTCCCGAGCGGCATCGGCAATGTGGTGTGCGATAGCAGCAATATGCGCAGAGCGTGGTGCGAAGTCCGCTGCCTCTTTGTGCGTGATGATACTCCCGCCGAGTTTGAGAAGCCACAGTTCGTGCATAGGGTGAGATTAGTGTGTTTCAAGAGGGAGGTTGGCGTCGGCATCCAGCGTGTGGCATGTTGTGGTGAGTGCAGCGCGCTGTGCTGCATCCATGCGAGCGTAACGCATGCCGGCGGCAACGGCAATCATAGCCGCGTTATCCATGCAGTAGTCCATGGAAGGCACGGAGTATGCCGGCGGCGCGGGGAGTGCGGCAAGTGCGGCGCCCATGTGCGTGCGCAGACGCGCATTGGCGCTGACACCGCCGGCGAGCGTGACGGTCTTGGCGTTGTGCGCTGTGGCTGCACGCACTGTCTTGGCAATGAGTACGTCACAGACGGCTTCCTGAAAAGCGTGGCTCATCGCTGCGACAAATGGTGTCGGCAGCGGGGCATCATCTGCAAGATTGTGGGATGCACGAAAATCCCTGATGCGATACAAGACGGCCGTCTTGATACCGGAGAAGGAGAAGTGATAGTTGTTGCTGTGGAGCATGGGCCGCGGCAGTGTTACAATGTCGTTTGCTGTCGCGTCGGGATGACGTGCGGCGGCAGCAGCGATGGCGGGGCCGCCGGGGTAGGGCAATCCCAGCATGCGTGCGACCTTATCAAATGCTTCACCGACGGCATCATCAAGAGTCTGCCCGATGATATCGTACTGAAAGTAGTCGCGCATGAGCACGAGTTGCGTGTGTCCACCGGAGACAACAAGTGCCAGCACCGGGAAGCGTGGTGGGTGCGTGATGAAGTTTGCGGCGATGTGGCCTTCAATGTGATGGATACCAATGAGGGGGTTGCGCCAGACCCAGCTGAGTGTCGTGGCAGCACTGACACCAACGATGAGGGAGGGGATGAGGCCGGGGCCGTTTGTGACAGCAATGAGATCAATGGCGTCAGGCGCCACTGCCGCAGTCGTCAGTGCTTCGCGGAGTACCGGGATGATGTTTTCCTCGTGTTCGCGTGCGGCGAGATTGGGCACGACACCGCCATAGGAGGCATGCAGCGCAACCTGCGATGACACAACATTACTGCGCACATCAAACGCATCGTCGGTGTAGTCCACCACCGCGGCCGCTGTGTCGTCACAACTTGTTTCAATTGCAAGGATGTTCATATGTGTAGTATGGCGGATGGCGCGCAAAGAGGCAAGGCGGCTGGTGTGTATGGAGCGCATGGGGCTTGCGGTTTTGTGGTTTTTTTGTATAATAGACGCATTGTGTATGGCCCGTTCGTCTAGTGGTTAGGACGCCAGGTTTTCATCCTGGTAACAGGGGTTCGATTCCCCTACGGGCTACAAGAAAATAGAGTGCGTAACTACTTACCGCTGATATTCATCCTGCCTGCTAGTCCCCAGCCACCCCGATTCCCCTACGGGCTACTGGTATTCATCCTGCCCGACAAGTCCCCAGCCGTCCCGCCTCTCCTCCTACAAGCTCATGTAGTGTCTTTTGGTGTGGTATACTTTGAGCAAGAGGCGTGACTGCTGCACGTAGCGCTATATCTGCGTACTGTGTGCGTCACATGACAAAACAAAACATGACAATACTCCAGCGACAACACGTTCGTGCCGGCACGACACTCATAGAAGTCGTCGTGACGGTCTGCATCTTTGCGATGATTGGGCTGATTTTTGCACAGACATTTGCGCTGGCAGCCGCGCACGTCGCGGATGCACGCATGCGTGACGGTGCCATTGCTGTGGCCACGCAGCAAATGGAGCAACTGCGCAACCTCACGTATGACGCTGTTGCTGTGCAGGGCGGTGTGCCAAATGGCACGATTGACCCGGACACAACAGTGACGTTGGGGCACAGGACATACCGTGTCCAGACAGATGTGCGCTATGTGGATGATCCGGATGACGGCACGATTGATAGCGTGCCACAGGATACGGTGCCAACGGACTACAAGAATGTGCAAGTGGATGTAACGTGGGGCGATGCGTCACCCACGCGCCACGTGCGACTGACATCACTTTTTGCACCACCGGGCATAGAGAATACAGCCGGTGGCGGGACGATGGTCATCAATGTCTTTGATGCGGAAGGCGCACCCATCCGGGATGCCAGCGTGCATATTGCCAACACAACAACGCAGCCGCCGATTAGTGTGACGGCATTTAGTGATGCGGCCGGGCGCGTGCTTGTGCCGGGGGCACCGGCAGCACAGGACTATGGTGTCAGCGTCCAAAAAGACGGATACGAGGCTGTCACGACGTACCCCGCATATCCGGGCAGTTCATTTTATCCACACGATGAGAACGTCACCGTGACAGAAAATACTCTCGTGACACTCTCGCTGATGAGTAGCAAGCTTGCCACCGTTGGGCTTGTGGTACAGGATCCCTATGGCACGGCGACTTCCGATGTATCACTTACGGTTGTTGGTGGGCGCGTGCTTGGCACGACACCCGGTGGTGAGTCGGTGTACGGCCTTGATCACACGTACACAAGTGCTGCAGACGGTACTATTGATATGGGTGACCGTGCGGCAGGGTCGTACACGGTAACAGCGGCTGACGCTCGGTGGCGCGTCTTTCTCGTAGATGATCCAACGACACCGCAACCTCATACGTTTGCCGTTTCGCAAGATACAACGCCGACGTACACGGTGACAGTTGTAGACACAACGATACCGTCAGTAATTGTTGCGGTAGCGGATGCTGTCACGAACGCACCACTCATTGGTGCAGATGTGACACTTGCCAATGCTGATGCGTCGTACAATGTAACGGCACAGACAAATGCGTACGGAGAAGTGTATTTCCCGGTGACGCAAGACGCACCGCTCCCGCAGGGGACGTATACACTTACGGCAGCTGCTGCCGGCTATGATGCACAATCCAGTCAGATCGTTGTTGGGAGTGGCTTGGAGAATGTTGATGCAAAGTTAACGCCACAGTAGACATATGATGTATGCGCGCAGACACAAGGGAATGACGCTCATTGAAATGGTAATTGCTATCAGTATCTTTTCGCTGATCGTGCTTGGCGTAACGGTGCTGTTTGCATCGCTGTGGCGGCTACAAGGGTTTACCATGCGCCTGGGCCTCTCATCGCAGCAGGCAACGGCCGCTGTCACAAAGATGGCAGATCTCATCCGCGATGCACGCCAGGCGGATAACGGTGCGTACATAATCGCGGCGGCAACATCATCAGAGCTGACGGTGTATACAGATGTTGATGGTGATGACGCGGCAGAGCGCGTGCGGTTTTTTCGGGACGGCAGCGTCATCAAGATGGGCGTTGTGGAGCCAACGGCGTCCGTGCCGGTGACGTACAATACGGCAACAGAGACCGTCACAACTATTGCCAAGGATGTTGTAGATACGACGGACGGCACACCGCTCTTTGTGTATTATGACAATGCCAATACAGCGCTTGGTGCGCCACCGCCGGTGCAGGATGTGCGCATGGTACGCATCACGGTGACAGTGGACACAGATCCGCACGCGCCGCCAGAAGGCGTTGTCATTTCCTCTTTTGCATCACTTCGTAATGTACGCGAATGGTAGACACGCAGAAACAGCAGAATAAAAAAGGTGCCGCGACGGTCTATACACTCATCATCATGAGTGTCTTGTCGGTGGTGTTACTGGGACTGATATCATTTGTGCTGGCGCAGATGAAATACAGTTTTCACCAGGCGGCACGTGCGGAGGCGCTCCAGATAGCAGAGGCCGGTGTTCACTTCTACCGGTGGTACCTCTCACATCAAACTGATGGCAAGACAGCGCAACAGATTGAGGCATTCTGGGCGAGTGGTGAAGCCCATGGTATCACTGCACCGTATGAACGCACGTATGCAGACAGGGGCACATTCCGCATCACGGTTACACCACCGGCGCCGGGACAGACATCGGTTGTTGTGGAGTCCCAAGGGTGGACGACGCGCAATCC
>JALXES010000016.1 GCA_027069365.1 Candidatus Moraniibacteriota bacterium
ACTGATGTGATGTACGCTGCGCGCCTGGTCTAGAACATACCAACACATGACACTAGAGAGCACCGCAATAACACCAAAACTCACGACCCACGGCAGCGGTCGCACAAGTATCTTTGCAGTTTTTTGACGTTTCTCTCTCATCACTCTCAGTATAGCATTGTGCTGTTATTATCAAATCAAAAAGCACCCGGTGTGCGGGCGCTTCTGTCGTGAGCGAGTGAGCGGAATCGAACCGCCATCCCCACCTTGGCAAGGTGATATAATAACCATTATACGACACTCGCGTGATCTGTACACATCAGTATTCTACGCGAAAGCGCAAAATAAATCAAGTGCTGTGGGACCGGCAGGTTTCGAACCTGCGACCAATCGGTTATGAGCCGACTGCTCTAACCCCTGAGCTACGGTCCCGTAAAAACAAAACATGGAGCACTGACACAGAACGATTATTAGCCATTCATGTGGTCGCACTCCATGCCCTGTAGTCTGTGCCGGGAGGCAGAATTGAACTGCCGACACAAGGATTTTCAGTCCTTTGCTCTACCACTGAGCTACCCCGGCACCAAGCAGTCCAAAAGGTTCTCTTGCGCAGTGCTTGGTGGGTGATAGTGGACTCGAACCACTGACCCCTTCTTTGTAAGAGAAGTGCTCTAACCAACTGAGCTAATCACCCTCGTGTGTCCGTACGACAATTTACAGTATAGCGAATATTTTGTAAAAGCACAACAACCGATATCGCAAGCGATACATGTGCCGTGGGAGGGACTTCCCTCCGGGCCGGGGCTCGCGAGGACGCTTCGCCCTTCAAGTCCCTCTCGCACATGAAGCCCGCCTACCGGCAGGCAGGCAGTTCATGTGCTCCACGCCACAGCGTATCACAAAGCGATACATGTGCCGTGGGAGGGACTTGAACCCTCACGCCCTAAAACGGACACCAGGCCCTCAACCTGGCCTGTCTACCAATTCCAGCACCACGGCATATACAGTGCCCATGCACACCCTCATGCATATCCTCATGCGAGCATGCGTGAGCACTGTAAAACATATCTCTGATTGTAAAAAATCCCTTCCTACGCCTTCCCGCCATCCAACTCCTCCTGCCACTGTGCGAGCTCATCCCACTTACCGTCGCGGGCGAGAGCCGCTTGCTGTGGCCAGGTGTCAGGTGTGTGGTTGCCACGGACATCTGCGATGACCTCGGCAATCTTTTGAGCATCGGTCTCAGCAAGATCTGCAAATGTGCTGATGCCGGCAGCCGAGAGTGTCTCGGCGATTTTTGGACCGATGCCTTCAATCTTTGTGAGGTCGTCGGTAGCATCTTTGGTTGTGGATTTCTCAACACCTTCTAATGCGTCTTTTTCCACAGCCTCACTTTTTGCCGGCTTTGTGAGGTCTTCTGCGTTCGTAAACTTAAAGCGCAATTTCTTTGCCGGCTTTGTGCGTACAAATCCAATATTTGCGCGACGTACCTTTGCACGCTTCACGAGCTCAATCTTCTCAATCTGCGGTGATTGTACCGGCACAATGATTTCCACACCCACACCATTGGAGACTTTGCGCACCGTAATCATCCGTGAAGAGCTCTGGCCGCCGCGCACGACGATAACCATACCTTCAAAGACCTGGATGCGCTCTTTGTTGCCCTCAACAATCTTGCGGTGCACACGCACAACATCACCGGCACGTATATCATCGTACGCCGCAGTCCGCTGAGACTGATTAAATGCGATAAGTTCTTTATGCATAACATTCTTTCTTAAAACAAGAGAAGTTTCCTCACAAATAAAAATACTACCTTGCGGTAAAACTTGTCTTATCTTACCGCAGAATGTAAAAACCGTCAACTTTTGCGAGCCTCTCGCGCATAGGCAAACACGTGCTCAATGGCGCGCATCGCACGCTGTGTAATCGCACTGTCACCCAACACTGATTTTGTGCGCACACCTGTGATAGCATCACGTGTGATGCCGGCATCCTCACACAGTGCATCCACAATGCGCCAAAAATCACGCGCGAGGTCGCGCACAACTACAGCATCGCCCACAGCAACAACCTTCCCGTCAGCATCCACAAGCGTGATGATGGCATCGTTTTCATTAATAACCACTGTTATCGTATATGTCATAGCTTTGTGCCACCGGCGCATACACACACCAGCTGTCGCAGGCGCTGCCGTGTCTCTTGCCACCTTATCTTGGCTTACTTCATCAGAAAAATGAGCGAGCGACCGGAATCGAACCGGCATCATCAGCTTGGAAGGCTGAGGTAATAACCATTATACG
Organism: Candidatus Moraniibacteriota bacterium; assembly: GCA_027069365.1. GTDB lineage: Bacteria > Patescibacteriota > Minisyncoccia > Moranbacterales > JALVQA01. The sequence continues at coordinate 2,283 of JALXES010000016.1, forward strand.
ACGCTCGCACATGCATGCGCATCACACTCATCCTACAATACTCCGGCAAAAAAGCAAGGTGCTTGCTGTAACAGCGCGGCAATTTATTCATGCCGTCACCCGTTTCTAGCCAAAATTATCACACACAATTTTTTCGTGTGG
>JALXES010000017.1 GCA_027069365.1 Candidatus Moraniibacteriota bacterium
CCTTGATGGTGTCGTAGTGCCATGAATAGTTCAGCATCATGCCAACCGTTCCTTCCGTAAAGGCATCCAGCGAGTAGTGCTGCCGCCGGTTCCACGTGTAGACACTGCGCGACGGTGACGCAAAGTTTGTGTAGTACTCCAGTGCGCTCTCACCGGCATTGATGGACTGACCATTACTCTCAATAAAGCGCGAGAAGTTGGCGGAGCGTCCGTTTTCACTCACCATCTCCACACCGCCCTGCAAGAACAGCAGTGTGACGATGTCCGGACTGCGGTTGATATTCTTACCCGTACCCATCGCCGCACCGGCACGCACAATATTACCGAACTGGTCAATTTCCGTCATCTTTTCTACAGCTGCACTAAACTCTTCCCATGTTTGCGGTGGGTGCACAATGCCTGCGGAGTTAAAGAAGTCCTTGTTGTAGTACAGTGCCAGTGAGTCCACAGACAGCGGCACGCCATAGACTTTTCCATCCACGAGAAAATCATCTGCTACAACATCCACAAATGTCTCTCGCAATTTCTTTTCATTCACAAACCCCTCCGGTGCCGGCGCGATTTTATTGAGGTAGTCCGGCAGCCACGCGTTTTGGATCATGAAAATATCCGGACCATTACCGGCTGCCAGCGCATCCAACAACTCACGCTCGTAATCCTCAATGGGAAACTTGCGGAACGTGATGGATGTCACAAAGGGATTCATCTCATGATACGCGGCAAAAATCTGACTGTAGTCCCCGGAATCGTCAAATACGCCCCAGATTTCCAAGCTTGTCTTGTACGTACTTGTTTTTTTCTTGAGAATTGTGCACCCGGAAAGCAACGTGGTGAGGGCAATCACTCCCACAACAAGCATCAATGGACGAAGTGTCTGTTTTGCGTTCATAAATCTCTCCAGTTAGTTTTTTCGTGCAATCATGCCATAGTGATAGTCACCGGCATGCACCTCCTCCACAGCGCCAAACCCCGCTTGTGTCAAGAGGTCACGCATTACCTCAGGGCTAATGCGGTCGCTCTCCTGCGGGCCGATACCGTGCTGCACATCATTCCACTCAACAACCAACGCGTGGCCACCGTCCCGCACGACGCGAAACGCCTCCGCAAGCATGCCCTCGCGGTGCGCACTCATAAAGAGCACGTTTTTTAGGATAACCCAATCCACACTGGCGTCTTCCAATCCGGACCCGCCCAGCTTCTCAATATTTGCGCGACGCGTCTCAATGTGTCGCCCCATCACGCGCGCCTTACTCTCTACAGCTTCCAATGCCGATGGTAAGATATCAATTGCAATCACCGTGCCATCATCACCTACAGCGGCTGCACATGGCAGCGAAAAATAGCCGGCGGCACAGCCAAAGTCAGCCACGGTCTCACCTGGCGCAATGCCCGCCGCCGCAATCACCGCCGCCGGGTCCAGAAAGTGTGTGTGGGAAACTGTTTCCATAGAGAATAGCCTTTGGCAATTTACCTTCCTCTATTGTACCGCACAAGTCGCAAAGTGACAAAACATGTTTACGTCACAAACAAAATGCGCTAGAGTATAAGCGCGCCGTTATGGAGAGATGCCGGAGTGGTCGAACGGGACTGACTCGAAATCAGTTGACTCGCATCCGCGGGTCCGTGGGTTCGAATCCCACTCTCTCCGCTAGCAATATCCAAAAATACCCCTTGAATGGGGTATTTTTGGATAGTGCCTGTTTGTGAGGTGGGATTCGAAGGGAGGGCGATGCGCGTGGAGCGTTGCGACACGCGGACCATCGCACTCCCCGGCCCGGAGGGGAATCCCACTCTCTCCGCATGCAGAGGTCAACAACATCCCTTGAATGGGATGTTGTTGGGTATTGACTTTTTGCTCTTCCACACAACTGTGCCGGGGAGAGGACTCGAACCTCCACGCCGCGAGGGCACGTGGTCCTAAACCACGCGTGTCTACCATTTCACCACCCCGGCATGCCCTCTATTCTATCACACTCCACAGAGACTTCAAGCGCGCAACTTCATCGCCCAGCGCACCATCCGTACTATACTCACCGCCATGTGCCGCACGCGCACCATGCGTCTCCCGCTTGGCATCCAAGTGGATATTGACGATGAGCGTGCCGAAACTCTCTTCCCGTGCATAGATATGAAAGCGCGGGAAATCACCACGCCCAAGCGGGCGCACAAACGCCATTTCGTCGTCACCAACATGTTTCTGGAAACTATAGCCGGCGCGCCGCATGAGCGTCGCAGCGTTATCTGTCAAGCGAATTTTGAATGTCATAACATGTGTGCACAACTCGCACTCTAGCGTGAGACCGCCTGTGGTGCTACCGGCGCACCATCATCGCGCACATTTACATACGTAGCATCAAGAACCGTGCTCTGCACGCCACTGTCATCATCAGATGCACGCTGCTGCACAACACCGG
>JALXES010000018.1 GCA_027069365.1 Candidatus Moraniibacteriota bacterium
CGCCACCAACGCCAACGCCGGCAGTAGCACCGGAGGATGCGCAGCGTATCAAAGAAGAACTTGCGCGACAAGCGCGCAAACGCTTGCAGCAGACACCCCCATCTGTTGTGAAAAAAAAAAGTGTTCCCGTAGCGTCGCGTGCGCCTAAAACATCGTCTGTGCCGGCACAGCGCAACGTGCCTGCGCAGCAGGCAAAGTCGCACGCAGCATCGCGGAATGTGCGCACAGCGTCACGTGTGTCACAGTCGCCTCCAGCACAACCCTCACAGCGTCGCACGAAGCCACCGACAGCACACGCACCACAACCACCGCATAAGTCGCAACAATCGTCAGCGCGTCGCACACACCGTCGTGCACCACGGCGCAGCAGCACAACACCATCGACGCGTCGCAGTGCTACGCTTGCTGTGACGGCGGTCATTACGCTTGCGCTTGTGCTGTTTGGCGGAGCGCTCGTGCGTCACGGTGCAACGCTCTATACATCTGTTACAAACGCAGCAATGCACGGCTTTGAGAGTCTGCAGGCAGCTGTACGGGATGCAAAGCGGCAGGATTTTGCCGGCGCACAACAATCCTTCCAAAAAGCCGCTGCCGATCTGGGTCGCGCTGATGCATCATTTGCACGCATCAACAGCGGTATGATTGCCATTACGCAGTACATCCCGTTTCTGTCCAAGGTCGCCAGTGGTAAGAATGCCATTGCCGCCGGTGAACACATTGCGCGTGCCGGCGTAGCGCTCAGTCAGGCGGGGCAGATTCTCAAAGGTGTCAGTGACTCACTTGCGGAGGATGCATCACTGCTGACAATCTACCGCGCGTTTGCCGCACACGTGCACACGGCCCACGCGGAACTCCAAGCGGCAGACGATGCTCTGGCAAATGTTTCTGCACACGACATCCCGGCAGCGCAGCGCACGCAATTTGTCGCGCTCAAAGAGAAACTGCCCGTTGTTCTTGCAGCGCTTGACCAATTTCAGCAGAATAGTGACATCATTGCGGACTTGCTTGGCGCGAATGGACCGCGGAAGTATTTGTTTCTTTTTCAGAACAATCACGAAATGCGTGCAACCGGCGGCTTTATTGGGAGCTATGGACGGCTGGACATCTCCAACGGTCGCATCACAAAATTTTTCATTGACGGCATTTTTAATCCTGACGGCCAGTTGACGGAGAAAATTATCCCGCCACGTCCTATCCAAAAAATTTCTGCTGCGTGGAGCTTGCATGACAGTAACTGGTTTCCCGACTTTCCGACATCGGCGGAGGAAGCAATTGTCTTTTACGAGCGCACCGGCGGGCCGACGGTGGATGGTGTCATTGCCATTACGCCGGTGGTGCTGCAACATCTCTTGGAGACAACGGGTCCGGTACACCTGCCGGAGTATGAGACAGATATCACGGCAGAGAACTTCATGGAGCGACTGCAGTATGAGGTGGAAGTAGACTACGACAAGGGGGAAAACAAGCCAAAGAAAATATTGAGCGACCTTGCACCAATCCTCTTGGAGCGAGTCTTTGCCATGACACATGGTGGTGATTTGCAGAACATGTTGAACCTCCTGGGAAAGATGCTTGTGCAGAAGCATATTCAGATTTATGCACGTAACCCGGAGGTGGAGAAGCTCATTGATGCGGCCGGGTGGAGTGGCAAGATTGCCGATGTGTCGTATGACTACTTGAGCGTCATCAACACAAACATCAATGGGTACAAGACGGACGGTGTCGTTGATGAGACCATCTACCATTGGGCGGACATCAAAGACGATGGGTCCATTGTGGACACGGTGCGGATTGTGCGCAAACATACAGGCGGACGTACGCCGTACGAGTGGTGGAACAAGGTTAATGCCAACTACATGCGCGTATATGTGCCGCGAGGCTCACAGTTGCTCAGTGTCAGCGGGCAGACGCGGGAGTTCGTGGAGCCGCCGTTGGATTATCAAGCGCTGGGCTTCCAGAGTGATCCGCGCGTTGTGCAGGAGGAGCAGAGTATGACGATTGACGATGCAACCGGGACCCGCATCTATGAGCAGCATGGCAAGACGGTGTTTGCTAACTGGGTGTACGTCTCACCACAGGAAACAGTGACAGTGGAGTATACGTACCGCCTGCCGTTCCGCGTGCGGATAGACGGGCCTGAGAGTGCGGATACGTACAGCATCCTCTTTCAGAAACAGCCCGGCAGTGTGGGAAGTCGCTTGGTGTCAGAAATCACTGTGCCGACGCGCATGCGGTATGTGTGGAGCTATCCGGAAGGCATGGGGGTTGCACGGTGGGAGACACGACTAACGACGGACACGTTGCGCGGTGTCGTGCTCGCACCAGCGGACTCTGGTCAATAGCGCGCGCGAGTGCTACACTTGCAGTGGAGCATAGGCGCCGTATTTTTATTTGTTTTGGATGTTGCT
>JALXES010000019.1 GCA_027069365.1 Candidatus Moraniibacteriota bacterium
ATGCAGCTGTAGCGTGCATCCGGCATGCTAGCTATCAGGCGTACACACACAAAGGCGCCGCAAGCGGAAACACCGTGCGACCAGACGTGGTCAAATTGCTTTGTCGTGAGGCGGTGGTGTTTGGGGAGCATAGAGCTGTGGCGGTTATGCGGCAAGAGGGCTTTTGTATCAGCGGGCGGGTAGAGCAAAAAAATCAGCGCCCCCATGCGGAGCGCTGATCATCCCTCAGACAGCCAGTCGTTTGCGCCCCTTCTGGCGGCGACGCTTAATGACGGCACGTCCGGCGGCGGTCTTCATCCGTGCGAGGAAGCCGTGCGTGCGCTTACGCTTCTTGACTTTTGGCTGGTAGGTGCGTTTTGTAGACATAGTCCGGTCCTTCGGCAATTAATTCATATACTCTGGGATTCTACCAGAAAACTACCGAAAATGTCAAATTTTCCTTGAGTTTCCTATGTGAATAGTGTACATTTGAGGTATGCAAGACAACATTCCCCAAGAAGTGCGCACTGTGTTGGAAACGCTGACCGGTGCCGGGCACGAGGCGTTTGTCGTGGGCGGGTGCGTGCGCGATCTTTTGATGCGCCGCGCGCCAAAGGACTGGGATGTCACGACGAGTGCGCGTCCGGAGGAGGTGCAAGCGCTCTTCCCGGAGAGCTTCTATGAGAACGACTTCGGGACGGTGGGCGTCAAAGTGCCGCCGTTTTTGCCGCACGGCAAAGAGGGGCGCGAGCACGATGTGGTGGAGGTGACGACCTACCGCACGGAAACGACGTACAGCGACAATCGGCGGCCGGATGATGTGGCGTTTGTGGATACGCTGGAGGAGGACTTGGCACGGCGCGACTTTACGATGAACGCGATTGCGATGGACGTGCACGGTGGCATCCATGACCCCTTTGGTGGGCGCGCGGATATCGCGGCGCGCACAATCCGCGCGGTGGGTGATGCGCCGACGCGGTTTGCCGAGGATGCGCTGCGGATGATGCGCGCGGTGCGCTTTGCGGCGGAATTGGGCTTTACGATTGAGGGCGCAACACGCAAGGCGATTATCGCCAACGCTGACAGCATCACAAACATCGCCATGGAGCGCATTCGCGATGAGTTCTCGCGCATCGTGATGAGCGACCACCCGCGCCACGGCATCCAGATGCTCTCTGATCTCCACCTCCTGAAGCACTTCCTGCCGGAGTTGGAAGAGGGGATTGGAGTAGAGCAGAATCACCACCACATCTACACCGTGTGGGAGCACAATCTGCGTGCGCTGGAGACCTGTCCGAGCCGGAAACTCTCCGTGCGGCTCGGGACGCTGTTGCACGATGTCGGCAAGCCGCGCGCCAAGCGGGGGAAGGGGCGCAACTGCACGTTCTACAACCACGAGTACGTGGGCGAGCGGATGACGCGCAAGATTCTCACACGGTTGCGCTACCCCAAGAAGGTTGTGGACCACGCGGCGCTGTTGGTGCGCAATCATATGTTCTACTACAGCGTGGGCGATGTGACGGAAGCGGCGGTGCGACGCGTGCTTGCCAAGGTGGGGCGCGAGAACATCAAGGACCTGATGGATGTGCGCATCGGTGACCGACTCGGCAGCGGCAGCGCCAAGGCCAAGCCGTACAAGCTGCGGCACTTTGAGTATATGGTGGACAAGGTGTCCAACGATGCCGTGAGTGTCAAGATGCTCAAGCTCAACGGGGACATTATGATCAAGGAGATGGGCTTTGCGCCGGGGCCGAAGATTGGCGCGATTCTGGAGACGCTCCTGGCGGAAGTGATTGATGACGCGAGCAAGAATAACCTGGACTATCTCAAACAGCGCGCGCGGGAGTTGGAGGAGGAGGACTTACAGTCACTGCGCGCCGCTGCCAGAGAGCGTATCAGTGCGCAGCGCAGAGCCGATGAAGAAGCACTCAAGAAGCGTCACTGGGTGAAGTAGTGGTGTGTGGAACGCAAGGTGTTGCGTAGTTGTGGTGCGCAGACAGTGTGCTGAGCTAATGTGATAGTGTATACTATAGACATAAGGTAACTATCTAATACAAAAACCATGGATGTCCTCATACAAAAACTCATGCAAACTGTCCTGATTCTCACAGGCATTGTATCAACGGTTGTTGTGGGCGGTGCGTTTGTGGCAGACAACAGCGCGCTTGCGCCGGTGCAACCACAAGCACAGCAGAATGTGCAACAGAGCGCACACATGCAAGGTCGCACACATGTGCAAGCACCACCACAGAGCCCAACGGCGCCCGGTGTTGTACAGCAGCGTGCATCTGATGATGACAGTGGCGTGCAGAGCACGGTTCTTGATGCTACGTATGTAAATGTGCGCGATGATGGTGCGCCGGTAGCACCACAGGCGGTCTCACGCTAGAGTGCGAGTTGT
>JALXES010000020.1 GCA_027069365.1 Candidatus Moraniibacteriota bacterium
CCCATGGCGTTGCGGTGGTCGGGAAGGGGACGGACACGCACCTGATGCTGATTGACTGTGGTGCCGGGCGCGGTGTGCTTGTGGAACGTGCGCTGGACCGTGTCGGCATCACGGTGAACAAGAACACAATTCCACAGGATCCGTCCACGCCGTTTTACCCCAGCGGCATCCGCATCGGCACGCCGTCGGTGACCACGCGTGGCATGGGTGTGCGCGAGATGCGCACAATCGCCGCATGGATCAAGGCGGTGATGGATATCATTGCCGACGAGCAGTTGCCGGCAGAGTCCAAAGAGCGCGCGGCGTTCCTCGCGCAGTTTGACCGGCGCATCGCACGCAATCGCGCACTTGCGGCCGTACGCGCCGACGTGCGCGCGCTGTGCCGAAAGTTCCCTGCAACACGCTAGCGCCCTCTTGGCAAAAATGCAATCTGTAGTACAATGTTCTGTAGTCACCCCCATTTGTGGTGACCCGCCATCTTAGCTCAGTTGGTAGAGCAACGCACTCGTAACGCGTAGGTCGCCGGTTCAAGCCCGGCAGATGGCTCATTTTTTATTTGCACAGCAAACACCCTCTTGTTGCTCGTGATATAAGCGATTTATCCTCTCCAGCTCCCGCCGCACCCTTTTGTCAGACAAAACGCACAGCCGACCAAAGATGCCCGGTCGGCCCATGAAGTTTTCCTAGACAAAAGGGTGTGGCGGGGCTTCTGATTTGCGCACAGTTGATGCAACGACCTTCATTTTTCTGTGTGCAGGCGCGTGCTTAATCGGAGACGCAGCACATACACTCGCGCGCGGATGTGTTTCAGTGTATGATAGGTGTATGACGCCCAAAGAACTGACAGAAGCGGCACAGGCACTCAGCACACGTGCACAGCAGGTGTGTGCGGTTTTGGATTGTGTGGCGCTGGATGCGGAAATTGCGCAGTTGGAGGAGCAAAGTGTCGCTGACGGGTTTTGGGATGATGCGCGCGCTGCCGGGGCGGTAATGCAAAAATTGGAAGCGCTCAAGAAAAAGCGCCATACACTGGAGCAACTTGCGCGTCGCACACGAGACCTCTCAGAACTTGCTGCGACAGCAACAGAGGACGATGTTGCGCTTTATGAAGAAGAATATGTGCAGCTTGCACGAGATTTGGAGGAACTGGAGCGGCAGATGCTGCTGTCCGGCCCCTATGATGCGGGTAATGCGATTGTGGCGATTTACGCCGGCGCGGGCGGAACGGATGCGCAAGATTGGGCAGAGATGCTGCTGCGGATGTATACGCGCTGGGCGCAGGAACGCGGCTTCACGGTGCAGATACTGGATGCGTCGCGTGGCGCGGAGGCCGGCTACAAGAGCGTGACGTTTGAGGTGCGCGGGGCTCATGCCTATGGACTCTTGCGTACAGAGATGGGCACGCACCGTCTCGTACGGCTCTCACCATTCAATGCGGACAGTTTACGCCAGACGTCGTTTGCGCGCGTGGAGGTGTTGCCGGTGCTGGAGGAGGCGGACGCGGTAGTGCTGGATATGAACGACGTGCGCGTGGATACGTACCGCTCACAGGGCGCCGGCGGGCAGAGTGTCAACACAACAGACAGTGCCGTGCGTGTGACGCACATCCCGACGGGATTGGTGGCAACGTGTCAGAATGAACGCTCACAGCTGCAGAACAAAGAGCACGCACTGAAAGTTCTGCGCGCGAAGTTGCTCCAGAAGCAGCTAGAAGAGCAGGAGAAAGAACGCGCGGCACTGCGCGGGGAGAACACGAGCGCTGCATGGGGCAGTCAGATTCGCTCGTACGTGCTGCATCCATACAAAATGGTCAAGGACCATCGCACCGGGCACGAAACGCCGCAGGTACAGGATGTGCTGGACGGGGATATTGACGCATTTATTGACGCGGCGCTGCGGTGGCATTCTCAACGGGACCATGGTATACTGGAAACATCAGTGTGACTTGAGAAACAAAAACCATAATGCAAAACGAAACACCACAACACGATGCGGCGCCACCGATGATTGTGTTTCAGAATGTCTCTCGCGTTTTTCCGGGTGAGTTTGTGGCACTCTCTGATGTCAATCTCACGATTGACCAGGGTGAGTTTGTGACGATTGTCGGTGCTAGCGGCGCCGGCAAAACGACGCTCTTGAAGATGATCTATGCCGAGGATACGCCAACGAGCGGGCACGTATTTTTTGATGGGCGTCCGATTGATAGCATTAAGCGTCGGCTGCTGCCGTTCTTTCGGCGCAATATTGGCACAGTGTTTCAGGACTTCAAGCTCTTGCCAAATCGTACGGTGTTTGAGAACGTGGCGTACGCGCTGGAGGTGCAAGGTGCGCCGACAGCGGAGATTGAGGAGGAAGTGCCGCAAATTTTGGAAATCGTGGGGCTGGAGAATAAGATGGAGTTCTTTCCGGCGCAGCTCTCCGGCGGAGAGCAGCAGCGTGTCTCACTGGCGCGCGCACTCATCCATCGTCCACGTGTCATTATCGCCGATGAGCCAACCGGCAACTTGGACCCAATTTCTACGTGGGACATTGTGCAGCTGTTGCTGAAGATTAACGACTACGGCACGACGGTTATCCTGGCCACACACAACAAATCCATCGTGGATCGCATCAATCGCCGCGTTATTGCAATGGACCACGGGACGATTACGCGCGACCACGCCCAAGGTAAATACGCTATCTAGTCTATCCTTATGAGTCTTACCACGACACGTCTCATCAAACTCCAGCGCACGCTGCGCGAAGGCTTCCGGAACTTTCACCGCGATGGCTGGCTGTCGTTCGCGACAGTGAGTGTCCTGACGCTCTCGCTGTACATCATCGCTATGACGTTTCTGTTGGTGACAGTGGGGAAGGTGTTGCTGGACAATGTTCAGCGCAGCGTCAATATCAGCGCATACTTCTATCCAAGCGTTACAGAAGCACGCATTCTTGAGATCCAGAAAGAACTCAACGACATCAAGGAGATTGATGATGTCGTCTATATCTCGCGTGACAAGGCGTTGGAGGATTTCAAAGCTTCTACCAAAGACCCGACAATCCTGAGTGTATTGAATGAATTTGAGAAAGAAGGTGATAACCCGCTCTACGCCTCACTGGTCATCAAGGCAACTGCGCCAGAGTACTACAAGGATATCGCGACGCTCCTGACGACGCCAAAATACAAGGATGAAGTGAGTGATGTCAACTTCTCCAAGAACCAAGATATCATCACACAGTTGACACGCATTGTCACGATGACGCGCATTATCGGTACGACGCTGGGTGCCATCTTCATCGTGATCGCCATCCTCGTGGTCTACAATACCGTACGCATCACGATGTTTGCGCGCCGACAGGAGTTTGAAATCATGCGCTTGGTGGGCGCATCAAACCTCTATGTGCGCATGCCGTCGCTCTATGAAGGCATGTTCTATGGACTGGCTGCAACACTCGCAACACTTGTCCTCCTAGCGCTCACGACATACTTCCTCGCACCTCTTGTACAAAACGTTCTCTTTGGCAATGTGTCGCTCTTTCGGTTCTATGTGCAGTACTTCTGGGAGATTGCTGTCATTACGCTCGTTGCCGGCATGATTCTTGGCATGATTTCCGGCACAATTGCCATCCGTCGCTACCTCAAGAAATAAACGACTATGGAACAAGAACTCCTCACGCGCCTGGAAGCGCAGGACGCCAAGCTTGATGCAATCTACACGAGTGTGGAAAAAACACGCAGATATTTCCTCTGGACGCTGATCATCTCCGTTGCGATGATTGTGTTGCCGCTCGTTGGTCTGGTTGTTGCTGTACCACTGATGTTGCAGAATGTCTTGGGTAGTGTCACGCAGACAGCACTGCCGGCACACATACCGACTGATTCTGCATCGGTCAACACGCTGATTGAGAATATCTCTGCGACAGCGCAGATGCTTCAGTAGAGATTTCTGCGCGACACATCTTGCGCAAAATGGCATTTGCAGGTATGATATGAGCGTAATTGCGTGGGGTGTAGCCAAGCGGTAAGGCAACGGGTTCTGGTCCCGTGATTCGGGGGTTCGAATCCCTCCACCCCAACAAACATCATGCAATAAACACATCTGTCACAGGGTGTGTTTTTTTTATTTTTTCAAAGACGGTGGGGGATTCGAAGGGCGCGAGCGCGCGCAGTGCCCCGACCTCGGAGGGGAATTCCTCCACCCCAAAAACATCACGCAGTAGACACGTCACATACACTCACAAGAGTATATGTTGTGTTTGCGGGACCTATGGTATACTGGGAGAGTGATTTGATTTGTGGCACAAAAGAAGTATGTCAGAGAATTCTGCATCAGACGAGAAGGTCGTCCATTCCTTTGTTGCGCCGCTTTTGAACGAAGAAGGGAATGTAGAAGAGCTCCATCGTCGCATTGTTGCGGTTGCCGAGGAGATGGGTCAGCCGTACGAGATTATTTTTGTGGATGACGGCTCCACAGATGCAACCGCACAGAAAGCGCGTGCACTTGCGCCACTGACACTCATTGAGTTTCGCAAGCGTTTCGGGCAGACGGCCGGTTTGGATGCCGGCATCAAGGCGGCACGTGGGGAAATCATCTTCACCATGGATGGGGATTTGCAAGATGACCCGGCAGAGACCAAGAAGCTCCTTGCGAAGCTCAATGAAGGATACGATGTTGTAGCCAGTTGGCGCTACAAGCGCAAGGACTCATTGATGAAGAAATTCTTTTCGCGTGGCGCTGACAAACTGCGCAAGATTTTGCTCAATGACTCCATTCACGACTCCGGCTGTCAGCTGCGAGCCTATCGTCGGGAGTGTTTTGACGGGGTGGACTTGTTTGGTGAGATGCATCGGTTCATCCCGGCGCTTCTGGAACTTGACGGGTGGCGTATTGCCGAAGTCAAAGTCACACACCACCCACGTACGAGCGGGGTTACGAAATACAACTGGCGTCGTACGATCAAGGGCTTCACTGATATGGTGGCAATGTGGTTCTGGCAGCGCTATGCGGCACGTCCCATCCACTTCTTTGGTGGCGCCGGTCTCGTGTCTCTCTTGATTGGCACACTCATTCTCGTGTGGATGTTTGTAGAGAAGGTCTTTCTCGGTGCGGCAATCGCCGATCGTATCTGGCCGCTTCTGGGCATTTTCTTCTTGCTTAGCGGCATCCAACTCTTCATTTTTGGTTTGCTGGCGGACATTGCGCTGCGTGACTACTATCACAATCGTGGCCGTATGAACTACAGTATCAAGAAGGTGACACGTAATCCGTAATATACACCATGAGAGGGTGCGGGGCCGCAATGTCTCCGCACACGTTTCATTTTATAAACAGTATGCAAAAGGTAGCAATTTTTGGTACGGGCTATGTCGGGCTCGTTTCGGGTGCCTGTCTGGCGCGTGTCGGTAATCAGGTGACATGCGTTGATGTTGATGAGCAGAAGATTGCGCAGCTCAAAGAAGGGACGTGTCCTATCTATGAGCCGGGCCTGGAAGAGCTCCTCAAAGAGGGTATTGCCAGCGGGCGTTTGGCATTTACGCTTGACCAAAAGGAGGCAGTTGAGAACAACGATATCATCATGAGTGCTGTGGGTACGCCACCAGATGAGGATGGCAGCGCGGATTTGCAGTATGTGCTGGAAGTGGCACGTGCTGTGGCGCAGCATGCCAATGGCTACAAAGTCGTTGTCACCAAGTCTACCGTGCCGCCATTGACAGGCAAGAAGGTCGAGGCGGAGATAAACAAGACATTTGACAAGCGCGGAGAGCGGCATGACTTTGCGGTGCTTTCCAATCCGGAGTTTCTCAAAGAGGGAAATGCCGTGCAGGACTTCCTCAAGCCGGACCGTATCGTTATCGGTGTTGATGATGAACGTGCACGTGAGATGATGCAAAAGCTCTATGAGCCGTTTATGCGCAGCGGGTATCGTGTTATCTTTATGGATCGTGTGAGCGCGGAGATGACGAAGTATGCAGCAAATGCGATGCTTGCGACACGCATATCGTTTATGAACGAAATGGCGCGGCTGGCAGAACGTGTCGGTGCAGATATTGAGGAGATTCGCCGTGGCATCAGCACAGATAGTCGCATCGGCAAGGCTTTCCTCTATGCCGGCCCCGGTTATGGTGGATCGTGCTTTCCCAAGGACGTCAAAGCACTGGCACATTTTGCTAAAGAGCACGATGAGACATCCCTCATTCTGGATGCGGTAGAGGATGTTAACGCGGCGCAGCGTGCCTACATCACGCAGAAAGTTGTGGCACAGTGCGGCGGTGATGTTGCCGGCAAGAAGATTGCCGTGTGGGGGTTGGCGTTCAAGGCCAATACGGATGACGTGCGTGAGTCACCGGCAATTGCCATTCTTGGTGCGCTGCTGGATGCCGGCGCGGATGTTGTAGCCTATGACCCGGAAGCGCGTGACACGTTTGCTGCACACACGCCGATTGGTCAGCATGAGTGTCTGCACTACAGTGATGAGCAGTACGCGCCTCTGGAAGGCGCTAACGCACTGTTGATATTGACAGAGTGGCCACAGTTTCGCGCGCCGGACTTTGCACGCATGAGAGAATTGCTCGCAAAACCACGTATTGTAGATGCGCGTAATCTCTATGTGCCACAGGAGATGGAAGCATTGGGCTTCCACTATGCAAGTGTCGGTCGCAAATAGTAATCACACAAACCTATGCGCATTCTTTTTCTGAATTACGAGTATCCACCACTGGGCGGTGGGGCTGCAAATGCCACGAAGTACCTCCTGCACGCGTACAAGGACAAGAAAAATATCTCTGTTGACCTCGTGACAACAGCGGCAGACAACAAGGAGCGCACGGAGGATCTCGGCGGTGGTGTGCGCGTACACTACGTGGCTATCAATAAGGACCATGCCACGCTCACACATCAGTCGCCGCGTGATTTGCTTGTGTATACGTGGAAGGGCTATCAGAAAGCACACGCACTCATGCGTCAGCAGAAGTACGACATCATCCATGCGTTTTTTGGCGTGCCGTGCGGGTGGATGGCACAGCGCCTCGCACGTCCTGCGCGTACGCCCTATATCGTCTCACTGCGCGGTGCCGATGTGCCGGGTTTCAGTGATCGTTTTGACCGTATTTACCCTGTGCTCAAGCCGGTGATCAGGTCAGTGTGGCGTTCTGCGGCGGCAGTGGTTGCTAACAGCGAGAGACTCCGTGCTCTTGCGCAGCAGACAGTGCCGGATCAAGATATCGCAATCATCTACAATGGTGTAGACACGCAGCGCTTCACGCCGTCAGATGAGGCACAGAAAGACGATACGTTCGTTATTCTGGTTGCGGCGCGTCTCATGCGCAGGAAGGGCATTCGCTTTGCTATTGCGGCATTTGAGCAGCTACGCAATCAACGTCCGCATACAAAAGCAAAGATGATCATTGCCGGCGGCGATGGTGATGCTGCCGCAGAACTGCGTGCACAAGTGGCGGCGGCAAACCTGACGAATGACGTGCTCTTTACGGGACACCTTGACCAGGATGCGCTCATTACGGCATATCACAAAGCTGACGCCTTTGTGCTGCCATCACTTAATGAAGGTATGAGCAACAACATGCTGGAGGCGCTTGCCTGTGGTTTGCCAATTATCATGACGCGCACCGGTGGCTCAGAAGTCCTGACCGATGGGGAACAAGGTTTCCTCGTGGAGCGAGAGAATGCAGATGCAATTCGTGTGGCACTGGAGCGCATGATTGATGATCCGGCGATGACGGCAGCAATGCGTACAAAGAGCCGCGCGCTTGCAGAGAAAATGAGCTGGCAGTCCGTGGCCGATCACTACGAACAGCTCTACTATGACATCTACAATGCCGATGCCTAAAAATATCAACGTCGTGCGTGCTCACTTCTTCCAAGCTCTCAAACTCATCCTTGCAGGAGTTCTGGTGTGGCTTTTGGTGCGCACGCTGGCGTGGAGCGAAGTTCTCGCCCTCCTGCGCAACGCACAGTACGGGTGGCTGCTACCTTACGCGACAGTTGTGATGGTGGGGAATGCACTATCTGTTTTGCGCTGGCAGTCAATGATTATTGGTACGCACGTTCCGCGCCTCTGGACGCTA
>JALXES010000021.1 GCA_027069365.1 Candidatus Moraniibacteriota bacterium
ACCGGCGTTGTGCCGTGTTGCGGCATACTGTGCGCCGGGGTTTCCGAGACCAACGATGAGCGTGGGTGACTGTGTCATATATGCAAGTTCTTATTCTTCTGTACGTATCATAACACGATTGCCTGCTGTGCGGTCGGCAGCCTCAAACTGCTCTTTGGTAACGGTGCTTGCACGGAAAAATGTCTCAGCGCGCGTTCCCAAGATGACGTGGACGTCAGCATCTGCATCATCCGGGACATCGGTGCGCTCTACGAGTGTGGCGCCAAGTGTGGTCAGTAGTCCCGTGAGTGTAAAGGGCTTGGCTGTGTTTGTATGGTCAACAATGTGCGCATGATCCTTCTGCGCAGGCATACGCGTTGGCGCAATACCAATGGCTGTGCGTGGGAGCGCAAGTGACTCAGCAATGAGTGTGCGCACGCGTGCAGCAGTGCGCGCGGAAGCACCGGCGCGCACAATCACAATGTGTGGCTTCTCACGTGCAATTTCTGTGCGCAGACGCGTTAGCGCAGGACGCTCAAAGATGGTGTGTGCCACGGTGCGGATTTCCGTATAGTCAAAGCGCCCGGCGCGCGGCACCAGCGCGAACATCGCGCCGACATGAATGACGCGCAGCAAACTGGTAGGCTTCCAGGCATCCACAACAACGGTTGTGATGTTTTGGGTGTCCAATTGTGGCAAGAGGCGCACGAGTGACGTCATGTCCGCCATAGTCATGTTTGTGCGCACGTGCGTGCCCAGTGCGTCAAGCATCTCGCCGAGGCGCAGGGGATTGCTCAGCGTTCCCAGAGAGAAGGCCTTGTTTTTGAGCGCTTGGAGGACCTGTTGTTGGCGCTTGGCGCGGCCAAAGTCGCCTTCCGGGTCGCCGTGGCGCGAGCGCACATATTTGAGTGCTGTAGCGCCATCCAGATGCTGCAGCCCGGCAGCAAGCGTAAATGTCTCATAGCTATAATTTGGCCCGGGATAGCTGGTATCTTTGATGGGGCGCTCTACAGTCACATTGATCCCACCGAGCGCATCCACGATGGCGATAAAGGCATCAAAATCCGCTACGAGGAAGTAGTGTACGGGGAGGTCGGTAATGTCCTGGACAGCCGTGACAATCGGTGTTGCTCCACGATTGTGTCGGATACCATAGTCATACAGCGCGTTGATTTTGGTGGCGCTCTGCGTGCCGGGAATGCGCACGTAGAGGTCGCGCGGAAGAGAGAGCAGGGCAATCTTGCCACGCGTCACATCAATGCGTGCCAGCATGATTGTATCGGTCAGGTTTTCACCGGGGTGGTCCTTGGAGCCCTTGCCCAAGAGGAGGATATTGATGTAGCCGTCTTGTTCACCACGCAGAGGCGTGCGCTTGCCCACAAGTGACGTCGCCGCCGAGAGCGTCTCCCGCACAAAAGACTGTTGTGACGGCGCAACGTTCTGTGTGGATGATGTTTCCGTGTGTGTTGTCTGTGCCACAGGAGGTGTCGCAAGTTCCTGAGACGAGTGCGACACTGCGCGAGTATACGTCGGCACAATAGTCATGGCGCGTGTGGCACTGTAGGCCTTGATACCAACGTACAGAGCGCATCCGAGGCCAAACACCAGTACCGTCGCACCAAGTGCCATGAGCGTGCGCCGTACAGGGTGTGCGTGCCGTGCCGCACCAACAGCATGTGTCGTGCGGCGTGCTGTGGTGCGCATGCCCAAGACCTCCTCGCCGGCGCGTACGCGCTCCCAGTGTCGCTGCTCCGCTTCCTGCGCCGCCCGAGCTTTTTGTTTTTGTGTATTGATGATGTCCATATTCCCTTAGTGTACAATGAAGATGTAACATGTTCAACTTAGAATAATATGGGTACAACAAAACGACGAAATGGTGATGGTCATATAATTTTCCATGTTGGCAAAGAATTACCTGCTAATGGCAACAACCTAATGCTTGTTCCCGGTGTCCAAAATGCGCAAGGAAGAGGTGTTTACTTTTCAGATGAGCCGAGGTTGCAATATTCTGGTGGCGAACACTTTCAAGAAAAGCTGAATATAGCACCGATCTTTTGTGTTCCGATGAAAGGTACATGGATTCGTGGAAAAAGACACAAAAAATATGGTGGCGAAGTAAGTTATAATTCGGATGGAAAAATTATTGCTCTATTCGATCTTCATTCTTTTGACTCAGAGCTTAATGATATGCCTGTGCGTTATTATTATCCACGTGAAATGGCCCTATTTAAGGATCCATGTGTCACGAGAAAGGGTCGCTATACTACAAGTGAGCTCTCAAATACCATTCTAAAAGGGGATATCGGATTTGATGCGGCATTAGAACAATTGTACGAAAAGAATGGTGCGCCAGAAGTTGTTGTTGGTGAAG
>JALXES010000022.1 GCA_027069365.1 Candidatus Moraniibacteriota bacterium
CATACGCACACAGTCAGATCCTGATAATTATCTGCGCAAGGTGCTGCAGCACGCCGACATCGTGGACACACGCGTCTATGGCACACTCACGCTCTATGAGCTCGTGCCACACGAGGACGTCATTGTGGCCGATGACCCACACATCCAACAGCCGCGGCGTGATCCGCAGTTTAGCCCAAATGCACAGAAGCGCTACCTCTGGCGACAGGTGCTGGGTCTTGAGAAGCGTGAGAAGAGAGAATAGTGATGGTCTTGTGGGGCGCCGCAACACCGTGTGAGTGTCAAAAGCGGCGCTAAGCGCGTGTGCTCGTGCGCGCGTGGAGTGTGTTGAGTGCAACAGCAGCAAGCGCAGCAATCACAAAGAGCCACTGCAGTGGGATGTGCCATAGCAGCGTGACAATGATGATGAACGCAAAGACGCCGGCGCGCCCAATCTGTTCTGCAACTTCGCGCACAACAGAGTATTCGTCAACGTAGTGTCCGGAGCCGGATGTGATGTCATAGGTCATTGCCTCAAAGGGCGTGCTCATGAAAATGCGCGTGATGCGGTGATAGACGTCAATGACAAAAATGTGAAACGCTGTGGCAACAAAAATTTTGATGATCCACCCAATCGCATAGAGCACTGAACCGACGTGGAGCATCTTGGTGCGGTTGAGCGTATCAGTGAGGCGCCCTGTGATGAGTTGCACAAGCATCGTTACGGCAATAATAACGGTAGACAGCGCGCCAATCTCAAAGTACTGCCCATTAAGCAAACCAAAGATAACGAGCGGCCAAATGACGGCCTGGATACCGGACTCTACGCCATTGGCCATGTATGCGAGGACAAACGCACGATTTTTTTGTGCCAGAATATTGCGCCACGTTTGTGCGTACGTCCAGGTGAACTTCTCAGAAACGGGAGGGATGTGCACTAGTGGGACAATTGCCAGAAAGTAGATGGCAACGCCGATAAAAAAGAGGGTGTGAAAGGATGTCTGCACAACGATGAAGCCAGCCAGAAGTGGCGTAAAGATGCTCACAAAACTCATCAGTGACTCACGCAAACTTACCTCACGGCCACGATTGGACTTGCTGGAGAAGGTGGCAAAGTCTGTGAAGTAGGGCACCCAGTAGAAGAGCCGCAGTGCCGTCAGCGCAACGGTGACGGCGATGATGATGGTTGGCCAGTTTGCCGGCGTTAGTGCTGCGACAAAGGCGTAGAACACACCACCCATAGCCGTACCGATGATGAGTGAGCGACGCATGCCAATCGTGTTGACGATCGTGCGCATGGACAGCGGCAACAGTAGTCCGTACAGGAGTGTGGAGACCATATAGAAAGCGGAGAGTGCCACGATATCCCGCCCCATTGTTTCATAGAGGTAGATTGGCAAAAAGACGCCAAAGAGGCCAACGGCAAATGCGATAATTGTGCGGTGGATAACGAGGCGTACAACACCTCGGTCCAGCGGGTGGTCAGTGTAGTGGAAGTTCATAGTTCAGGCGTTTTGTTTACGTGTGATGTGTGCAATATCAGCAGAAGTCAACTCGCCTATACCAGCAAGAATGCCAACATACAGTATCAATAATACCACAATACTGATAATAAAAAATATGCCGGTGTGCGACAGCGCAAAAGCGGCAGCAATCATGCACAGTGCCGCGACCGGCACGCGCACGAGCGTGCTGCGCGGGATGCGCGCGCGGAAGAGGTGATGCGCGGCGATGAGACTCACAAGTCCCATAAAAAACGACGTAGCGGAAAACGTAGCGGCCGTTGCCACGATGCCGAATTGTGGCAGGAAGATGATGTTGGTGACAATACTCACGGCAATCGCCAATGCTGTGATAGTTGCTGTGATGCGCGTATATCCGGCACCGTTCAGGACGGCCGCGAGGATAAAAAACAGCGTGCCAAAGACAGTACCGCCGAGCATCAGTGGCACGAGCGTGGCGCTCGGCGCAAACGACGCGCCAAAGAATAGCGTGACAAGCGGCTGCGCAAAGAAGGCCAACACTACCGCGCTGGGCACAAGGAGGATGACAACGAAGCGCAGTGCGGTTGAAACAACCTGTGTAGCGCCGTGGTTGCCGTGCGCTGTGGTGCGTGTGGAGATCGTCGGGAAGAGCATAAACGTGACCGCAAAGAGCAGGTAGTAAGGGATGAGTGCGACCGTCATCGCGGCGTTGTACAGTCCGGTAGCGGCGTCGTCACCGAGGATGGCTTTGATTAAGTAGATATCAGTGCGCACGTAGAATTCGTAGAAGAGGGTGAATAGCATAAACCCGCCGGCATAGGTGAGAATTTTGCGCGGTGGATAGGGGAGGGAGAGAAGCGGTGCGTGTTTCCCGGGCGTA
>JALXES010000023.1:0-3811 GCA_027069365.1 Candidatus Moraniibacteriota bacterium
GTGTTGCAGACCTCCACACGGAGTGTGACATCCTGTGTGGCTGTTACGAGTTCACCGTACTCCGCATGAATCTCCTTGCCATCCTTGTTCATGACATCAAAGTCAATGGTGAGGTTGGGGGAGCCAAAGCTGACGTCATCCTCTTTTGGTTTTGGTCCACTTCCCTTACCAGAAGAGGTGATATCACCTGTTTTCATATATACACCAAGATCAACATCCACTGATCCATTTACTGATGCAATATCACAGATGCGTCGTCCTTCGGCAACGGATATACTTTGTCCTTTAATCCCGGACTGGTAATCGTATAAACGAAAACCGTAACCATCGTCACAGAAGGCAAAATGTCCACTGTCGCCATTCCACTGGATGACATAGTTGTTGCTATCATCCTGTGTTGCAAGAGTATATGTCTCATAGATGAACCCGACAACACCGCCAATGCTATCCATAGAAAAGCGCTTTTTGCTCATTCCATCGCCCCACGTACCATAGTAATCCATTTGTGAGACGAGGAAAGTGCTGTCATCATATACCTGCTCAACGTAAGCAACGTGACCATAGCGATTTCCATTACTATCTTCCACTCCACGAAAAACGGCAACAGCCCCTTTTCTCGGAGTATTTCCAACAGGGAATCCTGCGGCAACAGCATCATCATACCACCTTCCGGCATCGCGCAACATGAACGCCTTCAAATCAGGACGTTTATACGCCGCCCACCATACACAATTTCCATGTGCATAGCACTGGAAGGGATTATGACTTGACACAAAACCATAGCACACATCATCAGCCTGCACCGATGGCGCAAGTGCCATTACATATGTGAGAATAGCAAATGCTATCTTTTTCACATTCTTCACAGTATCACCTCATATTGTTAATGACCAAAATGGAGCAGAACATACCTACCCCGCGCAGATTACGACTGTTACATAACCTACGCGGGATGGATATATTAGTTATAGGATAACCGCTGTTGTGAGTATGTGATCAAAAATCCTTTCTACAGTAGAAAATTCTCTCGCTGAAGTAGCACTTTCCATATTCAACTCTGCGTGAAAGCGTTTCTTGTCAGCTGTAAAAACAACGTCACTGCATGGAAAATCTTTTTCTGTTGTCTGTACCGGACAGTACCATATACTTGATACTTTCTCTTTGTGATTTTCACGTGAGACAAAATGCCACTTCTCAATTGGTGTATTACGCACCATGATTGTACCCGCTTTAACAAATGTTCCAACAGGCATCCCGGAGCGCCATGGTCGTGTAAAAAATGTACTGTTTTGTGCAACAATACCAATGGTGCCGACAGTGCCGGTTGTGTTGCGGAGCGAAAGGTAGTGTGCCCGTCGCGTTGGATGAGGGCGCCCACTGTCATCAAAACCAAAAGGCGTATCGTGTGCCTTCACCTCCCACCCCTCCGGATACTTCACACAAAACCCATACTCCTCGTTGCAGTATTCTTTCCAGTTGGATGTGTCAATGTCACTGCCGGCATTGGCGCTCTGACTTGTGTCAGTAGTGACTTGCTGTGCAGATACAGCGCTACTATTATCTTGTGCGTTTGTTTGCACCGTTGCCTGTGTGGAAGCTGTCTCTTTGGGAGATGTGTTTTGTATAGGTGTAGCAGTGTCTTGCTTTTGTGTGTGTGGCGGTGTGTTTTGTGATTGACGCGTAAAAAACCACACACTGCCCACCAAGAGGAGGAGTGCCAGGATGAAGATGGTGAGTGCTCGGGTGTGTGAGAGCGTCATAGCCGGTATAGTACATGTATGAATTTATCCACTAGTTACGGGTGTACCACAAACGATATTTGCGTGTCAATGCGACTTCTTCTGTGCGCAGTAGAGGGCGTTGATTTTTGCACGCGTGCCGGCCAGGACGAGGCCATTTGGGTTGCGTACGCCGGCCGGGTCCAAGATGTCCTTGCGGTACTTCTCCTGAAAGCGCTTCACCGCCGCTTGGTCTGTGCCATCATAGACACCGCCGGCAATGAGTTTTTCGCCTTCGTATGTGTTGAGAAACTTCTCCAACTTGATGACTTCCTGCTTGTCGTTTGCACCACCGGGGCGGATGTCTTTCGTGAGGTAGGGCATGCACTGCTTCTTTGCGTCGTTCTTATCAGTGCCCGCACCTTCCTGTGCCGCCTCCTCTTTTTGCGCATCTTTCTGTTGATCTTTCTCACTCTTGCGCGCTTCTTCTTTGTGTGCCTTGTCGGCGTCAGTGTTTGATGCGGTAGCAGTTTCTGTCGCGCGCGACGCTGCCGAGAGCGCTTCCGTCAGTGGTACGCCATCGCGCGGTTCCCCACACCAAGTATTGACCTTGCAGCCATAGAACCACCCGCCAAACACGACAGCACCAATAAAGAGCATTGTTGCAATGTAGTCCATAGGTTGTGTTTTATCTTACAAAAAATATGTCTGTCTCCATTTTACCACAGGATGCTCCGGCGCCACACACTTCACTGCGATTGCCTCGTTATACGCTTTCTCAATCGTTCGCTGCCACGTAGTCTGTGATAGCGCGCGCGATTGTCTCACAGATGTGACGGAAGCGTGCATCATCGCGCTCCAGCAGCGTCATACGAAAGCCGTGGAGGTGTGAATTGAAGCCGGACAGCGGCACGGTGCACACACCCGTTGCGCCCAGCAGATAGTACACAAACCGCGTATCCTGCGGTGCATCTGCCACAGCATCTTCCACCAGCGCTCGCACGGCGTCATTGGCAATCGGCAGCGTCTGCGCATCACGCAGCACGCCGTCGTTGAAGACAACCGCAAGGTAGAATGCGCCCTGCGGCTTGACCACCGTGATGCCCGGCACAGCGGCAAAAATGTCCTGCGCCGTCTGCGCG
This sequence comes from Candidatus Moraniibacteriota bacterium, assembly GCA_027069365.1. Taxonomy (GTDB): domain Bacteria; phylum Patescibacteriota; class Minisyncoccia; order Moranbacterales; genus JALVQA01. Next base: position 2,861 of record JALXES010000023.1, read on the forward strand.
CGCCGCTTGTAGAATGCGCGCTGCGCTGCGAGGTGCGCGGCAAACCGCGCGTCCGCATAGATTTGCGGCAGCACCATCTGCGGCAGCGTTGTAGCACACACTTCCAGCATCTTGGCATCATACAGCGTCTGCGCATAGCGTGCGAAGTCCGTGTCCGCGTGCGTATTGTAGAACTCCGCCCAGCCGCACCGCGCGCCCGGCCACGGAATCTCCTTGGATAGCCCGCGCATCGCGATGCCCGGCACATCACCGATGACCTGCGCGAGTGAGACAAACGGCTCGTCGCCATACGCCAGATGCGCATAGATTTCGTCGGAGATGAGGAAGAGGTCGTGTTCACGCGCGATTGCCACAATCTCCTCCAGTACCGCGCGCGGGTAGACTACGCCGGTTGGGTTGTCCGGGTTGATGATGAGGATCCCGGCAATCGTCGGGTTGTAGCGCACTTTGTTGCGGATGTCCTCTACGTCCGGCAGCCACCCGCGTGCGGGGTCCAGCATATACGTCAAGTGGTGCTGTCGCGCGTGGGCGCCCTCTGCCGAGGAGTGCGTCGGGTACGCCGGTGACGGTCCCAAGATGCGCGCACCCTCGTTGAGGTATGTGTAGACGATAGAAATCGCATCGCCCAAGCCGTTGAAGAAGAGGATGTCCTGCGAGCGCAGCTCTGTGCCGCCCTCGGCGGTGCGATGCTGCGCAATGAAGCGCCGCGCCTCCCCCACGCCGCGCGTCGGCGAGTACCCAAAGGACGCATCGCGCTCTATCGTCCGCTTGATAATGTCTTTGATCCACGCCGGCACCGCGTGCCCCTTGGCAATCGGATCCCCGATGTTTTCCCACGCAATCTCTACGCCGTGCGCCTCAATCTTCTTGGCAAGGTCAACAATCCCCCGAATCTCGTAGGATAGCTCCCCCGCGCCACTGTGGACAATTTGTGTTCGCATTGTTCTGCAG
>JALXES010000023.1:3821-7843 GCA_027069365.1 Candidatus Moraniibacteriota bacterium
TTCTGCAATCGTTGCAAAAAATATGTATTACGCACGGAGCACCTCTTCCGTGCCGTCCGCGCGGAGGCGCACGAGGCGCGATGGCACCGCCGTCACGCGCCGAGCGGCACCGCAGTAGAAGTCCACACGCTCACCAAAGTACGCGCGCGCCGAGCGGAGTGTCTGTGCCGGCGGCAGCCCCTGCGGATTGGCACTGGGCGCCACAAGCGGTCCCGTGTGATGCATTACTTCCGTCAAGAACCGCGTGCGCACGAGGCGGAACGCCAGTGCATGCGTGCCACGGTGCAGGTAGTCGTAGCGTGCGCTGCCTGCGCGCGACAGTGACAGGACCACGCTGGTCTTGCGCCGCTGCCGCGGTCGCCAGAGCTCCTCCAGGCGCACACGCTGCTGCGGTGTGACACGCACACCGAACCGCGCCACATCGTTAATCGCCGTGATGAGGATAATCAGCGGCTTGTCCGCATCCCGCGCGCGCACGTCGTACACCCGCGACACGGCACGCCGTGAGAGCGCGCGCCCCACAATGCCGTAGATCGTATCCGTCGGCACCACGCCGATACCGCCGTTTTTGAGAATACTGATGATGCGTGCATATTTGACCTCGCCCATGACAGCGCAATTTACCAAATTACCGCTTCGGTTCCTCGCTTCTCGCGAGCACTAGAAATACACGCCTTTAGTCCTGCTGTCTGTGTCCATCCACACTGTCCGTCCGGTTGCCGTTCACATACAGCATCTCTATAGCAGGCGTACTCAGCACGCCATTCACACGTTGAAACAATCTCTTTGTCAGCACAAATTTGCCCGCTGCATCCAGTTGGACGACACTCTTTCCCCGTGTTTCTACCCTTTTTCTTATATTCATCTTTTTTGCACTTCCCCTCATAGAGGATATTCGCACCCGCTTTTTTCGCCATACATCTATTGGAAAATGTTTTCGCTTCGCTTTTACATGGCGCAAGGCACCTTGTATCACTTTCATCACACAAACACTGTGTTGTTTTACCACATACCGGCTCGTACTCATCTGTGCAAACTCCATTTTCTCGTGCAAATGCCAAGCACTTCTGCGCTCTCTTCTCACTCTCTCTGCATGCTCTTTTTGTACACATTGTAATCTTACCTTTCTCCACATTACATGTGTTACATCCATCAAACCATGTTACGCAACTCTTCGGGATTGTCAGTTTTTCTTCATTTTCTTTTTTTTCCTCATATTCAATACTGTTATTAAGACCAACGATAGTCCATCGATATTCGTCGTTTTGCGTATCAGAACATGCGCCATCTTGCGAACATCCACATTTCCATACACCATCCTCATAGATACACATGTAGTACGCAAGATATTGCATACTACCTTTCATGTGTTCACGTGGCACATCTGCATGCGCAGCACCAACGACCCACTTACCACTCGCATCACGTGGACCGTGCAGACGCACGCTATTTTCTTCTGTAAAAGTTTTACCATCCACTGTGTAATATGCACGATGCCAAATATAGTATCGTTGGTCATGTGGCTCACTTCCAATAAATACTCTAAAAAGGGTCTGATTATCCGCACAATTAACATACGCCAGCGAGCGATTGTTCCTGAATGGGTCAATCGGCTGCACAAAAAGCGGATCGTTCGATTCTACATCACGCTGACATACATCATTCTTCATGCTTTTTAAATCAGGACACGCAAATTCACACTTTTTACCGGAACGACCAATAACCGTGCCATTCGCGCAAATCCTTACATCGTCAGGGCATACCACCTTCTTGCCAAAAACATCAACTTTTATCGTACGTTTTTGTGACTGCAAAGCGCCATAAAAACAGCGCAGCGAAAAAGACGCATGATTATCATCTATATCTTTAATCACCCTCCTTCCACTCTTTTTGCGCAAACCATGCCACCCATCAGATGCAAAGCACCACTTCGCGTCGGGCACATCCCACGCAAGGACAACCTTTTCACCGGACGCAACCGTTCGCGGCACCGCTACAAAGAAAAAATCGTCATCGTTGTCTTTTTGCTTATCCAAATCGCCAACAGAAAAAATCTCATCTAATAAAGCCGTTTCTACCTGCACCTCCTTCGTGTTTTCCTTTGTATGTGAACATGATGTTACACGTATAACATTATTACCCTCACCGTCTTTAAGAACTACACCATTGTTATCGCGTACATAGTTTGCATAGATAATGTATTCCGTATCCGGTTTGAATGAATAGCCGCACAGTGACGATGTGCCGGGCGTTTCTACGGTAACAACATGTACCGCATCATCAAGACCGGTCCATGCCTGCACAACATCAAAACGAATAAATCTCTTGTCATCAAAGGTGATGCTTATTGCGCTTGAGCCCTCCCGCACATGTCCAATAGGCTGTGTCGTGCCCATAAATATAACATCATACTCTCTTGCTACATTGGCAGAGAGTTCAGGCTTTATGCATGAGCATGCACTTGCAATGTGCATAGATGCAAAGAACATCCATACCACACTCATCAATTTTACGGAGAAATAGCACATCTTTTTTGTCATAATATCTTCTTTTATCTTTATTTTTTCTTCACAAGCGCCAGGTACGCCGCGCGCAAGATGCGCGCGTCGTCCAGCGCATTGTGCTTGGCAAACGCGCTGCCGTCAATGCCAAGCGTGCGCAGGAAGTCGTCACGCTGCGACGCACTGTGCTGCTCCGGGTCCACGCCCAGCGCAAACAGCATACTGGCGAAGTCCAGGATGATGCGCTGCGTCATCTCGTCTTGGTAGCCAAAGAGCTTGTACCAGTGGTACGCGTCGTACTTGTAAACGTACGTCACCAAGTACGGGTGGTGGTCGCCAAAGTGCTCTGCGATGAACGCGCGGATCTGCGTGCGCGCCGCGTCCAGAGAGATCTTTGGCGCCGTGAGCGTCGGGAGGACGTGCTCGCGCACAAAGTCGCTGACATCGCGCGTGTCGTGGTCAATCTCGCAGTAAAATGTCGCGCCATCCAACGTCACCGCCCCGAACGACAGCAGCTCGCTCTTTTCGTACTCCAACGACGTAAACTCCGCGTCAAAAAAAATCAGTTTGTCGGAAAATGGTGTAATCCTTCGCATACGGTGATTATACCACACTTCCCCCAATGACAAATCACGCATTGCAGTATACACTGGAAATACGATACTCTCTTACTCAATGACTTTTCTCTTATGCTTTCTCTCTCTCACTGGAGCGCGCGTGTTGGCAACAAGGATATTCTCCACGACATCGCACTGGACATCGCGCCCGGCACCATCACCGCCATCATGGGCCCCAATGGTTCCGGCAAATCCACGCTGGCGCGCACCATCATGGGCGACCCGACTTTTACGCTTGGTGACGGCGCGCGCCTCATGTGCGATGGCACCGACCTCACGCACACCTCCGCCGACGTACGGGCGCGGGAGGGCATCTTTCTGTCAGCACAGTCACCGCTCGCTATCAGCGGTGTGACGGTGCGCGACCTCATGCGCGCGGCGCTTACTGAGCGTGGCGTGCAGGCCCTGGACGTCAAGAAACGACTGGAGCGCACAGCCGCACAGCTCGCCATTCCCGACGAACTCCTAGACCGGTCGCTGAACGACGGCTTCAGTGGCGGTGAGCGCAAGAAAATGGAAGTTCTACAGATGGCACTCGTGGACCCGCGCTACATCATCCTGGATGAGATTGACACCGGTGTGGATGTGGATGCGCTCAAGACAATCGCAACATTTCTGCACGCATGTGTCGCAGACACGGACAAAGCGCTTGTCATCATCACGCACGCCACCAAAATCCTGGACCACCTCACGCCCACACACACCGTCGTACTGCGCGACGGACGCATTGCCGCGCAGGGAGATGCAGCATTAGCATACACCATTGAACAAGAAGGCTTTGCCGCAACATACACGCTATGACACAGCACACGAACACAGCACGCGCACAGGTTACTCAGACGCATGACTTTGCCATGCCGGAGGTGTTTGTGGCAAAAACCGAGCGCGGTCTGGATGAACATGT
>JALXES010000024.1 GCA_027069365.1 Candidatus Moraniibacteriota bacterium
GGACAGGGTGCTCGCCAACAGGTGGTACACAGTACTTGCCAAAGTTCACAAATTGTGTTATTATAAAATGTAATCAATGGTGTAGTGGTAGTGCGATAACTACACCTCAAAGGAGTGTTTCTATGGCAATCAATCTCTCCCGCAAAGTGATAACAGCAGTGGTAGCACTTGCTGTCTTTGGTGGTGTCAGTACATTCTCTGGCACAGCTCATGCTGCGGGTAATGTTTGGATAGACGGGGGCACATTTGGCGCAACGGCATTTCCCGGCATTGCCAGCCTGGGCGCTACGCCAAGCTGCAGTGATATTTATGAGCTCTTCAAGGTCTTTGATACCCATACGCCGCAGGACGGCAGCAACGTTGTGGAGTGCATAGCAACGGGGGAGCGCGTTATCGGGAATGAAAACAACTGGGGGACGGAGACGCTCTCCAAGCCATTGATTGCCATTGGCGATGCGGTTGTGCGCGCTGACGGTGGGAGCAGTGTCCACATTATCACAATGGACACGCCGATGACACTACCCATCCCGCCCTTTGTCTATCTCGGTGACCATGCGCAAGCTGTGTGGCAGGGAGCACGATTTAAGACAAGCGCTACGACGCCGCCCGGCATGGGATACTTCATCACGTTTCGCACGGCCGCGAACTCCACGCTGACAAATGTGACGTTTGATAACGGCGGAGTCAACGCGGCGCTGTTGCCAGGGTCAACGGATGCCAATCCTGCGTGCGACGCCGCACTGACGCCACAACAGGAGAGTGACCTGCAAAGTAGCATCCTCAATATTCACAAAGACCAAACCGGCCACGTCACACTGGATAATGTGTCGTTTGGCCTAAATGGGGATGTGGCGCTCGCAGCTCTGTATGTTGCACAACCGCTTGCGCTGGCCAATGTCTCTGTCATTGGTGAGCCAATCGGCATTGTGTATGACGCGCGTACAGGAGCCAATCCGACAGTGTCAAAAACCAATACAACCATCTCAGCAAGTACAATTGTCAATGAGGCGTGGATTACAGTTACGTCAGCGAGCAATGCTGTTGGCGATCTCAACCCTGGCATCACGGCGCTTTCGTGTAGCGCTGTGACGCCACCGCCGGCATCTGTCACAAAGGCGTTGGTCAGCGTGACCAACGGTGCTGAGGCGGATGGTGGTCTGACACACCCCACGGTGACTGTCTCACTGCAGGATGACGCGGGTGCACCGGTAACGGCCAGCGCAGACACAACGTTCACGTTGAACTTCACAGACGGCACGGCGCACGGTGGCACGAGTGCGGCGACCGGCGCGGATTTCAATAACGCCGCCGGTCAAACAGTAACAATCCCCGCCGGCGCCTCAACGGCCACGGTGCCGATAACACTTTTTGCCGATACGCTCTTTGAGACAAGTGAGACGTTTGACGTTGCGCTGACAACGAGTGATGCAACGATTGATGTGAGTGCGGCGCACGCGACAGTGACCATCACCGACACGACGACGCTGCGCGCAACGCTCTCCGCCGGAACAGCCAACGAGAGTGCGGGTGCGTTGCCGCTACAGCTGACACTCACGCAGACCAACGCTACCGGGGCGCCACTGGATTTCCTCGTGACGCTTGGGGCAGCAACAGATACGGCAACAGCCGGGGCGGACTACCTGGACAACGGTGGTAGTGTAGCGCTGAGTGTAGCCAATGGCAGTGATACGGCGGCATACACCGTGGCGGTGCAAGCCAATGATGGCGCACTGGAGGCGGACGAACAGCTAACAGCGACGGCAGCGCTCGCGAGCGGGACAGCGGCAGAGATTGCTGCGCGTGTGAGTTTTGACGCGGCAACAGCACAGGGCACAATCCACGACGACACACCCGTGACAGCGGCATTGAGTGTGGCGCAAAACGGTGCGGAGGGTGCGTCGCCAACGGCAATTGTCTTCACGGTGACGCTGACCGCCACCAACGCCACCGGTGCGCCCATCACCTTTGACCTTGCGCTGGACGGCACGGCGACGGCCGGCACGGACTATACGGATACCGTTTCCGGTGCCGGTACGGTGGCTGTCACCAGTGGCGCGCGCACAGCGACCATCACGGTGCCGGTAGTGGACGATAGTGTCTATGAGGGTGATGAGACGGTACGCGCAACAATCAGCAATCCTTCACATAGCTCTGTGACTATCGGGACAGCCAGCGCCAGTGCAACGATTGCTGACGACGATGTGCCGGCGCGCACGGCGACACTCAGCGCCACGCAGCAAGGCGCGGAGGCACCGCCAACAGACATTGTCTACACTGTCACACTTTCCGGTCCAAACGTTACGGGTGCGCCAATTACGTTTGACACAGTATTTACAGGTGGAACGGCAACGAGTGATGATTACGGCGCGAGCGTTGCCGGCGGCAAGACACTGAGCATCGCACCGGGTGCGACGACGGGGACACTGACGGTGCCGGTGGTCAATGACAGTGCGTTGGAGGGGGAGGAGACGGTAGAGCTAACAATCAGCAACCCTTCCCACAGCTCCGTGACCATCAGTACGGCTCGCGCCACAGCAACTATTACAGACGATGAAGCAGCGGCGGTAGCGGCGGCCAATAGCGAGCGCGACAAGGACCGTGAACACACTTCACAGAAGAAAAGAAAAAAGAAGAAGAGGGCTGCGGGCACAGTTGCCGCTGTTGTCTCTGCGCCGGCGCGTCGTGTTGCGCAGGCAGTGGAGCCATTGGTAGAGGAGCGAACAGAAACCATTGCGGTGCCGGCAACGCCACACAACGGTGTGCGGGAGAACCGCGGGGAAAAAACAATTACGTGGAAGCGTGCGACATCACACGCGCCACAGGTGCTTGGTGCTGAAACGCAGGCAAAGGACGCACCTGACACAGGCCGTGCCTTTGGTGATGTTGTTACACATTTCTGGCTGCTGCTTCTCCTCCTCCTGGCTGTGCTCATTGCGCTTGGGACGTATGCCGTACTGCGGCACCTGCGCGAAAAACAAGAGCGCGCCGCCGCGCACGATGGCACCACACCATCATGGTGGGACAAACAGTAAGCGGAACACTATGAAACTCTGGCTCATCAAATGCGGCAAGGTCCTCAATGCTATCCGGCGTGATGGTCTATGGCATGGCCTTGCCAAGGCGGTGCGCGGTTTGGTGACGACAGCGCGCATGATGGTTGTGCCGTCGGGGGATATTTTGATTATTACGTCCGGCATTGGTGACAGCGCCCGCTATCGCGCGCATCATGTGGCAGAAGAACTGCGCAACAGCGGCTTGCGCGTGAGCGTGACAGTGCAGGACAATCCCTTCTTGCCACGCTACGCGCGTCGCTTTCGCGTATTTATCTTTCATCGCGTGTTGTATATGGGACGCGCGCGTGCGCTGTACGACGCCGCCAAGGCCACCGGCAAGACAATTATCTTTGAAACGGATGACTTGGTCTACGATCCGGCATTTCTCGCACACATGGACTTCTACAACCAGATGCACAGTTTTGAGCGCATGCAGTACGAGCATGGTGTCGGTGGGGAAATGGTGCGCGACCCCTATGTGAAGGTAGCGACAACAACAACATCGTTCCTCGCGGCAAAATTGCGCGAGGAGGGGAAAGAGGTGTTTATTGTGCCCAATAAGCTCTCTGCACGCGATGTAGCGCGTGCTGAGGAGCTTTTTGCGCAGAAGAATTACGCTGAAACTGAGACCATAACCATCGGCTACTTCAGTGGCGTGATTAGTCACAACAAAGACTTTGCAACGTTGACACCGGTTCTCATCCGTCTGTTTGACACCTATGCGCAGCTGCGCATAGCCATCTACGGCCCGCTTGATCTCGTGCCGGAGTTATCACCGTACGCAGACCGTTTCGTGCAACACGTCTATGTGCCGCGCGAGAAGCATTTCGCCAACGTTGCGGCGGTGGACATCAACATCGCACCGCTGGAGATTGGCAATCCGTTCTGCGAGGCCAAGAGTGAGCTTAAATTCTTTGAGGCGGGCATCGTGGGTGTGCCGACGGTTGCGGCGGCAACGCAGACGTTCCGGGAGGCTATTACGCACGGCACAGACGGCTTCACAGCGGCGACGCAGGATGAGTGGGTCTCACACCTGGGCGCGCTGATCGAGAGCGCAGCGCTGCGCGAACGCATTGGCACGGCGGCACGCGCCACAGCGCTTCGACGCTACACCACAACGTCTCCGGACGCGCACAACACGGCATACGAGGAGTTTTTGCGTACGGCAATTGCCGGTCCGTCGCTTTGACACACACGCAATCCAGGTGTATACTCTAGTGTTCTCGTTGAACAGAAGTTTCATGAAGAATTTTCTCAGCACTGTGTGTGTACAGATGGTGACACGCACACGTGCGCTGTACAAAACTACTGCGCGACATCTCATGCGCATGTGGCGTCTTGTGTGTGCGTGGCGGCACACACACCCGCGCGCGTTCCTCGTTACACTCTTCCTGTGCGGCGCTATCGTTGGCGCCAGTGCGAAAGTCATTGCGCGTGAGACGATTATGATTGGCCACGACGACTACAGGGTTGTGACACGCTAATATGAAACGTATGTCTAAGAATTCCTGCGCACACCTGCGCACACGCGTACAAAATTACATAGCGCTGGTGATTGTCCTGGCGGGTGCACTTGTCGGCAGCATGTTTGTGGATGTTGTCCAACTTGTGCGAGGCGCGGGGTTTTCTTCCAAAGCTGTACACAGCGCGACCATTATCCCGTATGATGGTCGCACGTGGGTTGCCTACACGGAGCCGATTGTCCCGCTAACCATCATTGCCGATGCAGCATGTACAGACTGCAAGCTGGACGCGCTTGTTGCGTGGCTGCAGTACACAATTCCGACAGTAGATGTGCGCATCGTAGATGCCGGTAGCGCAGCGGGCAGTGCGCTCATGACGCAATATGACCTTACCCAGGTACCAAGCGTGCTCTTTGGTACGCCCATCACACAGACGCGCTTCTATGCAAACACGCAGCAGCTTTTTCTCCCGCAAAGCACCGGCGCCTATCTCTTTGATATTGCAGCGCTCTCTCTCGTGCCGGTACGCTACGTGCGTGCGCCACACATACCCGACGCCATTCATGTCGGCGCCAAGAGCGCGCAGACGACGGTGACACTTGTTGGGCATTTTGCTTGCGCACAGTGCGCAGACGCACATGCTGCCATCGCTGCCGCACTGACACAGCGCCCGGATGCTATTGCCTACACGTTCATCCCTGTCGCGGCCGGTGCAAATGACGCGCGCGGTGACCGTGCGGCAGAGGCAGCCTATTGCGCAGCGGCACAGGATGCCTTTGTCGCTTATGCGCGAGAGTTATTCCGCACGCGACGCGTGTGGCAGCGTACGACGACAGATGCAGTCTTTGTGCGTGCCGCACGCACCGCACGTATCCCTGATGTACCGGCATTTCAGCGGTGTCTGACAGATGGCACATACCGTGAGACGCTTGCCCGCGCGCGTGCGGACATCGCGCGCTTGGGGACACACGACACTCCGCTGATGTTCGTCAATGACGCGCAGGCAAAGGATGTGCGCGCGTTGCGCGCGGCACTTGCGGGCACTGCGGGTGCAGCAGCCGCGCGGTAGATATTGGCAAGAAGCTCAGCGCCTGGACAAGATTGCAGAAACATGCGATACTGTCCGTAGAGAGGCAGCTTAGTTAACGCACTGTCTCTTTTCCTTTGACGCTATTGACCACAAGCGCAAATTGCGGTATTCTAAGCCACAGAGCATAATATTTTTTAGAGACGTATGGAAGCAGTAATCAAAACCGGCGGCAAGCAATACTTCGTGACAGAAGGTGATGTCATTTCTGTAGAAAAAATTGACGGCACGCCGGACACAAAAATTGTTTTTGATAAGGTCTTGCTGATCAACGATGACAAGGATGTCGTGCTGGGCACGCCAACAGTCAAAGGCGCAAACGTTGAGGCAAAGATTGTTGACCAGACGCGCGCCAAGAAAGTTTGGGGCATGAAGTACAAGCCCAAGAAGCGCTACCGCCTAAAGTTTGGCCACAAGCAGCCGCTAACGACAGTAGAGATTGTCAAAATCAGCGCATAGCAACCCACCAAAAAACGCCCCCCACAGAACCCGGGCGTTTTTGTTTTGTGTATCTTGGCAAGAAAAAGCCGCCGGGCGGAAGCGTCCGGCGGCAGTTGGGACAGGTGTCTACACCTGCCAATTAAGTCGTTTGTGCTCTCGCGCCTCCTTCGCGAGAGCTTCTTGTCGCTCCACCTCTGTCAACTCACATCTCATACTCCATGTCCCATCAGGAAGTTGGAGCATGCCAATATCTGTGGCACAGAGTTTTGGCGGCTCAAGGAAGTCTCTGGGGAACCTAATCATCATCACATTTATCATCCTCCATAAAAATGCCATATAGAAGCGCATAATTCAGGTTCGTTGTAACAAGTATTGCCCAATCATAAGGGGGTTTTCTTGTTGCTCTTACAAGCACCTCCATGTGCCCACAGGTAATTGTTGCGTTGGCATTTGTTAGAAATAATGACCCATTCACACCCAATTGTTCCGATAAAATTTTGCGCAACTGTCTTTCAATATCGGAGGTATTTGTTGCGCGCGATAAAGTGGTTTTGAATACTTTCTTTTGCATCGTTTTCTCCTCTTTTTCAGGTACAAGGTACGTACATTGTGGCAATGTTTATGAGTTTTGTCAAATTGGAGAGTGGTGGCGGATGTGATATAGTAGTGAGATAGGAGCGTTAGCGATATCAATAAAGAAGAGTATTTATGACAAAGACACCACGAGCCCTCGCACAGACAGATTCACAAATCGCACGCTTGATTGCGGCGGAAGCGCGACGGCAGAACGACAGCATGGAACTCATTCCATCGGAGAACATCACCTCTGCGGCCGTGCGCGCGGCGATGGGCTCCATCCTGACCAACAAGTACTCCGAGGGCTACCCGCACAAGCGCTACTACGGCGGGCAAGAGCACATTGATGCGATTGAGGAGATCGCCCGCGAGCGTGCCAAGAAGCTCTTTGGTGTGCCGTACGCCAATGTGCAGCCGTACAGCGGCTCGCCGGCAAATCTTGCGGTCTATGTCGCGGCCTGTCAGCCGGGGGACACGGTAATGGGGCAAGCACTGCCGGATGGCGGCCACCTCACGCACGGGTGGAAGGCGAGCGCGTCAGGGCACTTCTATAACGCCGTGCAGTACCATGTGAACGCGCGCGGTCGGATTGATATGAAAGAAGTGGCGGAATTGGCGCGTAAGCACAAGCCGCGTCTCATTTGGGTGGGCACATCGGCGTACCCGTGGAAGATCAACTACGCCGCGTTTGCGCGCATCGCCAAGGAAGTGGGCGCATACCTCGTGGCGGATACGTCGCACATCACGGGGCTGATCATCGCCGGCGTGCACCCGTCACCGGTAGCGTATGCTGACATCGTCACCACCACGACGCACAAGACACTGCGCGGTCCGCGCGGCGGGATGATTTTGGTTACGGCAAAGGGGCTAAGGAAGGACCCGGAGCTGGGCACAAAGATTGACAAGGCGATCTTTCCGATGCTGCAGGGCGGGCCGCACGATCACCAGACAGCGGCGATTGCGGTGGCACTGAAAGAAGCGTCCACGGCGGCGTTTCGCGCGTATGGCAAGAAGGTTGCCGCCAATGCGCAGGCGCTTGCCGCCGCACTGGTTTCCCACGGCGTTGCGGTGGTCGGGAAGGGGACGGACACGCACCTGATGCTGATTGACTGTGGTGCCGGGCGCGGTGTGCTTGTGGAACGTGCGCTGGACCGTGTCGGCATCACGGTGAACAAGAACACAATT
>JALXES010000025.1 GCA_027069365.1 Candidatus Moraniibacteriota bacterium
ACTCGCGTGAGTTGTGTGGTGGGCCGCACGTTGCAAATACAGCGGATATTGCCGCATTTGGACGCTTCACAATCACAAAAGAGCAATCCTCCGGCGCCGGCGTACGCCGTGTCAAGGCGGTGTTTGCAACGGAGTGACACAAGAAGTTTTATATTTGGATCTTGGATACTTTGATAAAAAATGTTATTATATATCTAACGACCTTTAGTGAGTCGTTAAGTGCTGCCTTCTTAAGAAGGTGGGCGTTGTACGGCATCGTGCAGCGCCCCTTTTTCTGGTATCTGGTAACTTACCTAACAAAAGAGGACTCGTCACAGAAAATGGACAAGTCCTAGGCGGCTTATTTCTTTGGGAAGCGTCTGTTGAGTCGCCGCGCTAGAAAAATTACAGCCTCTCGGAAACTCATAAACAGATATTCCATGACAAAGTTAATCGGACTACCACTTGCTCCGCACCCGAGGCAAATGAATAGATTCCGCTCTTTGTAAATCTTAAATGATGGCGTTCGCTCTGTGTGGAAAGGACACAGAAAAAGCCCCTTCTTATCTGGTTGTTGATCTGTTAGTTCTTTCACCAGTTGCACAAAGTCGGTATCGCGTACGATACCATTAATCCATTTTTGTGAAAACCGTGCCATGATACATACCTCTTTTTAATGTACGAATGCTCTTTAATATAGTGCCACGTATTAATACAAATAGCAATGGCCCCGAAAACTTCTACATGATGGCCACATAACAGCAAAAGAAAGATATGTTCAAAGATAAAAGTTGCTTATATTGTATAAAGTATTCTCTGTGATTTGACAAACAGGTGTATAATGGAAGTATGGAATGGTAGTATCTTTTAACCGCAAACGCATGAAAAAACTTCTCTACTGGCTGCGCAAGGTGGGGATGTTGCGCACGGCGTCATACACAGTCAAAGGTAGCGCGGAAAAACTAAACGAAATTGTTGCGTCGGATGGTGGCATGGTGCAAACGCAGAAAGAAATTGACGCAGCGTATCAAAAGCAACAAACTAGAAAATGAGCGGGGGAGTTTTGGGCGCATTGTCGCGGGGGGTGTTTTTTGCTATGCTGGGAGTATAAATTGCGTAGAAATGGCGTATGACACAGCACCAGAGTGTGGGAAGTGAATATGAAGAGCGGCGTGTAAAAGTTGCGCAGCTAAGGGAGAAGGGCATTGACCCCTACCCGGCTGACGCGCACCGTACGCACACGGTTGCGCAGGCGCTTGCGGACTTTGACGCGCTCGCGCGACGCGATGAGGAGCGTGACGGCGCGCACGTGACAGTGCGCGAAGGCACGGTCATCACGCTTGCGGGGCGGCTGCGCTCCAAGCGGCAGCACGGCAACCTCACGTTTGCGGATCTGCAGGATGAGAGTGGCACAATCCAACTGGCATTTTCCAAAAAAGACATCGGCGCGGAGGCGTACAAGATGTTTGCCAAACTGATTGACCAGAGTGACTTTGTGGAGGTCAGCGGTGTGCTGTTTACGACCAAGGTCGGCGTGCAGTCACTCGCGGTGCAGTCGTATCGGCTCTTGACCAAAGCGCTGCGCAGCGTACCGAAGGAGCACTTTGGGCTCGCGGACGAGGAGGAGCGCTACCGCAAGCGGTATCTGGCGCTACTGCTGGACGAGGAGTTGCGCGCGCGGTTCCGCCGCCGCGCGCAGTTCTGGGCGACGCTGCGCGCGTTTATGACCGCACGCGGCTTTCTGGAGGTGGAGACACCAACACTGGAGGTGACCACCGGCGGGGCGGAGGCACGACCGTTCCGGACGCACCACAACGACTACGATATGGACGTCTATATGCGCATCTCCATCGGCGAGCTGTGGCAGAAGCGATTGATGGCCGCCGGGTTTGAGAAGACATTTGAGATTGGGCGGGCGTACCGCAACGAGGGAACGAGCCCGAACCACCTGCAGGAGTTCACCAATATGGAGTTCTACTGGGCGTATGCGGACTACCGCGACGGGATGCACCTGGTGCAGGAGCTCTACCGCACGGTGGCGCAGGAGGTCTACGGCACGACGCGCTTTACGGCGCACGGCCACACCTTTGATCTCTCCGACGAGTGGCACACGATTGACTATGTGAGTGAAGTTAGAGAACGCACCGGCGTGGATGTACTGACGGCAAGCGCCGAGGAGATTGCCGCGAAACTGGACGCGCTGGGCGTCAAGCACGACGCGAAGACCCGCGAGCGCCTCGTTGACAACCTCTGGAAGTACTGCCGCAAGGACATCGCCGGTCCGGCATTTCTCGTCAATCATCCGGCGTTCCTGGCGCCATTGTCCAAGCGCAAGGCGGATAACCCCGAGCAGGTAGAGAAGTTTCAGGTGATTATCGCCGGCGCGGAGGTGGGCAACGGCTACAGCGAGCTGAACGACCCGCAGGACCAGCGCGCGCGGTTTGAAGCGCAGCAGAAACTCCTGGAAGCCGGCGACGACGAAGCGATGATGCCGGACTGGGAGTTTGTGGAGATGCTGGAGTACGGGATGCCGCCAACTTGCGGCTTCGGCGTCGGCGAGCGCCTCTTCGCCTTCCTGGAAGGCGTTACGCTGCGCGACGCCACACTCTTCCCGCTGATGAAGCCGAAGAAAGATTAAATGCAACCACACACATTTGCCGGAATTTGTGTAGTGTGTGGATAAAGGTGGTGTTTGGTGTCGGCGGGAGTGTTGTTGTGCGCTCTGTTTCTGTGGGTGGCGAGAGTGTGCTATAATGTAGTGGACGCTACCTGTGATTGGTTTGCGCAGGGGCGCGTATCGTATTTAAGGAATGTTTTTATGTCAAAAGAACACACATCAAAACGTGCAACACATAAGGAGGAAGTAAAGGAGAGCGCAGAGGTGGCCGCAAAAGAAACGGCTGTTGCGGGTGCTGTGGATGAAAATCATCCGACCGGGTGCTGTGGCGGCACGTGCAGCGTGCACACGCCCAAGCGGGTTGTGGCGTATCGCGATGAGCGGTTCCTGTTTGGGTTTGTCAGTGGCCTGGCAATTGCCGCAATGGCGGGATTTATCATCCTGCTGAATGCCGGCGTGCTTGGTGCACGCGATGGCGCGGGAGCACGTGGCGCAGCTGCCGCACAGGGTACACCGCAAAAACAGCAGCTACCAACATTGACTAAGAACGAGTGGGTCTATGGCAATCCAAAGGCGAAGGTGACAATTGTGGAGTTTGCGGACATTGACTGCCCGTTCTGCAAGAAGTTTCACAAGACGGCAAAGGACATTGTTGACGAGTCTAAGGGGCGTGTGAAGTGGGTGTTTCGGCACGCGCCGCTGGATAGCTTGCACCCGCAGGCACGCACAAAAGCCAACATGCTGGAGTGTATTGCCGCGCAGACAGACAACGACACGTTCTGGCGCGCACTGGACCAGCTGGAAACAGGCGAGGTGGCGCTGGCGTCAAAGGACGACTACCTTGCATTTGCTGAGAGTCATGGCGCAGACAAAGAGAAGTTTGACACGTGCATGGCAGACGGCACATACCAAGACAAAGTGGCGAGACACTTGGACGAGGCACAGCGCCTGGGCATGAAGGGTACGCCATTTTCTGTGATTGTTGCCGGTAAAACGGCTGTGCCGGTGCCGGGTGCGCTGCCAAAGGACAAGGTGGAGGCACTCATCGCGCCACTGCTGAAGTAGCATGCTGCCAATGTTGCGGGTAATCCTTGACACACTGCGGATGCCGCGATACAGCCTGACGGGTGGTGTCGTGGCGTTCGTGTTTCTCTTGAGCATTGTCATTGCGCCGCAGTACCAGACACTGCGCGCTATCAGCGATACCGGCGCTTATGCGTTTGATGACAAGGTGCAGCTCACTGCATCGTTGGTGTGGT
This sequence comes from Candidatus Moraniibacteriota bacterium, assembly GCA_027069365.1. GTDB lineage: Bacteria > Patescibacteriota > Minisyncoccia > Moranbacterales > JALVQA01. Next base: position 3,856 of record JALXES010000025.1, read on the forward strand.
GGTCGCTGAGCGCGCAGTATGGTGTCGCGCATATACTGGCACTGGGCGTGCTCGCTGCGCTAACGATGATTGCCGTTGCGCTCGCGGTGCGCGATGCGCACCAACGGGTGGCAGTGGGACGTGTTGCGGGCTTGAGTCTCGTCGGTGCGTTCATCGGTGCATTGGGTATCGGGTGTAGCGCTTGTGGGGCGGCGTTTCTGACAAGTGTGATTGGTGTGTCCGGTGCGACGTGGGTGGCCGGCAGGCTGCCACTGCATGGCACAGAATTCAGCCTCTTGGGCATGTTGCTGCTCCTTGGTACAATAAGGGTGCTTGCAAACAAGTGCCGTACCGGTGCGGTCTGTGCGGTACGATAAAATATTGTGATGATGATACTATGAAAGGCATTATTCTCTCCGGCGGGTCCGGGACGCGGCTGCGGCCGTTGACCAAAATGACATCCAAGCAGTTGCTGCCGGTGTACAACCGTCCGATGATTTACTATCCGCTGAACACGCTGCTAAAAGCCGGCATCACGGACATTTTGATTATCATTGCGCCGGAGCATGCCGGCAACTACCTTAACCTGCTGGGCAGCGGCAAGGAATTCGGCGCGCGGTTTACATATGAGATCCAGGACGAGCCGCGCGGGCTGGCGGAGGCGTTTATTATCGGTGAGTCGTTCTTGGACGGTGAGAACGTGGCGATGATCCTGGGTGACAACATTTTTGAGGATGACTTTACCGAGGACATCACGAGTTTCCGGAGCGGCGGGCGGATTTTTGCCAAGCAGGTGCCGGACCCGGAGCGGTTTGGCGTGGTGACGTTTGACAGCGATGGGCGCGTGACGAGTATTGAGGAGAAGCCGACAGAACCGCAGAGTAACTATGCGATTCCCGGGCTGTACATCTTTGATGGGCGTGCTGCAGAAGTTGCCAAGAGTGTCACACCGAGCGCACGCGGCGAGTTGGAAATCACGGAGATGCACAACTACTACCTGCAGCGCGGCGAGCTGGATGTCAAGACGTTTGAGGGTGCGTGGGTGGACGCGGGCACGTTTGACTCGCTGCTCTCAGCGCAGCAGCTGGCAAAGGAGAAGTTGCAGGATAAGTTGATTGTCTAACACACAACCTATGACACAGAACATCAGAAAAGCAATTCTCCCGGTGGCGGGGTTTGGGACGCGGTTTTTGCCGGCGACCAAGAGCCAGCCGAAGGAGATGCTGCCGATTGTGGATAAGCCGGTGATTCAGTACCTCGTGGAGGAAGCGGTTGAGAGCGGCATTGAGGAGATTATCTTTGTGACCGGACGCGGGAAACGTGCGATTGAAGACCACTTTGACGTGTCGTACGAGCTGGAGGAAACGCTTGTGGAGAAGAACAAACACGACTTGCTCTCAGAGGTGCGCGAGATTGCCCACATGGCAAAGTTTTCGTATGTGCGCCAGCCACTGCCGCTGGGTGACGGGCACGCCATCCTCCAGGCGGCACACCTGATTGGTGATGAGCCGGCGCTGGTGCTCTTTGGTGACTGTCTCTATGATAGCGAAGTTCCGGCCTCACGGCAGATTATTGATGCCTACCATGAGCACGGAGGGTGTGTCATTGGTGCGGCGGAAGTTTCCCGTGAGGAGGTTGCGCAGTTTGGTGTGCTGGGCGGTGAGCGCACCGATGAGCGCACGATGCGCGTGACGCAGATTGTAGAGAAGCCTTCACCGGAGGAAGCACCATCGCGCAGCGTGGCAGTGGGGAAGTATATCATCACGCCGGAGATTTTTGACATCCTCGGCACGATGAAGGAAGGGAAGTCCGGAGAAATTCGCTTGGCAGATGCGTTTGAGCTTGCGCTGGAGCGCGGTATCCCGCTGTATGGGCACGACCTGGAGGGTGTGTGGCTGGATACGGGAGATAAATTTAATTTTCTGCACGCGACCATTCACTTTGGGCTCAAGCATCCCAAGGTCAAGTCACGCTTGGCGGCGTACATTGCGGACGTTGCGCGCACACTGGAGTAATCTATGTATTGGCTCGCACTCATCTTTTTTGCACTGGGGGTGGTGACGCCGGAAGTGGTGCGGCATGATGTTGCGCTGTTTCGCGAGGATGAGATTGAGTCAGTGCTCGTCCTGCTGGCAACCGGCGCGCTGTTCTTTGTATTCTTGTGGACAGATCGTGCGCGACGTGCGCTGCAGGCAGATGTGCGCGCACGCACGCAAGAACTGCACGACATGAGCAAGGACCTGGCCACGGCGTATGCGCACATTGGAGAGATGAACCGCAAGATTGACATCGTTACGCAGTTTGCGGCACGTGCAAGCAGTGATGTGATGCGTGCGGATGGCTACAGGGCACTGTGTGACGCCGTGTGTGAAAGTGCACAGCACATCACGCACTACGAGACGTGCCACGTGTATATTGTAGACACGCAGAGTCGGCAACTCCTTGGGCGTTCGCATGGAGCGCCAACACCGACGCGTCAGCAGACGATGGCGCTTGCTCGTGCGCGCACGGGCGCGCATGTGATGTGTGGTGCCGACGATGTGCCGCTCATGACCATCCACAAGACACAGCCGCCAATTGTCGTGGTCATCACAGCACAAGATGCAGCGAAGCGCGTAACAGAAGATGAGGTGTTGCTACAGATGATTGCCATTATCGCGCTGAACGTTGTTGCCGGTGACGCGTGGTGCGCTGTACGTATGCCGCAGGAGTAACTTTCTTATTCGCTAATTCACTCTAACAAAATGTGTATGACACAAGACACACACAACACAGAAGACTGGAAGGCAATGGCATTGACAATGGTCTCCAATGCTATCAAGCAATCCAGTGCAAACATCATGCAAATGGTACACGAGAAAGTGGACCGCACCGCGCACGCAATCATCAAGCGTGTGACAATCGTGTTTCTCATGCTGCTGGGCGCGGCCTTTGTCCTCGTGGGCGCGGCGCAGTATGTGGGAAGTGTGTTGGGGATGAATGCATACGGCTACGGCATTGTCGGTGGCATCGTACTTGTGATTGCGGCACTGATGCAGTTTGCCAGTCGCAACTGATGTGGTATACTGCGCAGTGTAATCCGTCCACATATAATTGCACAAACAATGGACACAAAGAAGAAAGCGACGCAGATCGCAAAGGTTGCGAAGAAGCACGTTGCGCAGGCGCGCACCGCTGCGGAGAAGGAGGCGCAGAAGATGGCAAAGGCCGCTGAGCGCGAGATGAATAAGGTGAAGAAGCAGTTGGCGCAGGTTGAGAAGAAGGCCGTTGCATACGCCAAGAAGAATCCGGAGAAGGCGGCGGCTGTCGCTGCCGGTGTCGGTGCGGCGCTCGGTGCTGTTGTTGCGGCACTCGCTGTCAACGCAACCAAGAAGAAGGCAGCGCCAAAGAAGAAGAAGTAAATGCGCGATGCGAATTTACGTATTCCACACACCGCCCGCGGGCGGTTTTGTGGTAGTATAGAGAGGTAAACACGAGAGGAAGACGCCTATGGTCTCGCAGGAAGTGCGCGCGCGTGCCGCAGTGCTGCGCGCGGAAATTGATGAGCACCGCTACCGCTACCATGTGCTGGACGCGCCGACGATTAGCGATGCGGCGTATGATGCGCTGTTTGCGGAGCTCAAAAAATTGGAGGCGCAGTACCCGGAACTCGTCACGCCGACCTCGCCAACGCAGCGCGTGGGAGATGTGCCGCGCGAGGGGTTTGTCAAAGTGCGCCACGCCGTGCGGCAGTGGTCGTTTGATGATGTGTTCGGTTTTGAGGAGTTGCGCGCGTGGCAACAGCGGCTGATGCGCTATGGGAAACTGGACACGCCGCCGGCGTATGTGTGCGAGATGAAGATTGACGGTGTCAAAGTAATTGCGACCTACGAGGCGGGGCGGTTTGTGCGCGCGGCGACGCGCGGCGACGGCGTGGTCGGTGAGGATGTCACGGCGAATGTCAAGACGATTCAGAGCGTGCCGCTGGTG
>JALXES010000026.1 GCA_027069365.1 Candidatus Moraniibacteriota bacterium
TGGGCGTACGCACGCGCATACGGCACGCGTGCGTACGCCCACGCACAACCTCATCCTTGCCAAGCCCACGACATTTATGAATGACTCCGGGCGCAGCGTGCGTGCACTGTGCGACTACTATGACATCCCTGCTGCACGCGTCATCCTCGTGCATGATGAGAGTGACTTGCCGCTCGGGACATATCGCATCCAGACCGGGCGTGGTGCTGCCGGACACAATGGTGTTGCAAGCGTCATCGCAGCGCTCGGCACAAAAGACTTCACGCGCGTCCGTGTCGGTGTGCGGCCGGAGCGCCCGGAAGACGCTCCACGTGCTGCTGCCATGGCATTTGTCTTAAAAGAGTTTGCACCTGCAGAGCGTGCGCTCTTTGCGGATGTCGTGAAAGACGTCACAGCGGCAATTGATGCCATGGTCACTGCCACAGTGCGTGAGACATAACAAAAAAGGTGTTCTGATGATCCAGCAGCACCGTACACGCAAGGAGGGAAACGTGTACAACATGCCACTGGGACATCAAAACACCTCGGTATGCACACTGTAGCATAGGCTCATTTTTTTGTAAAGCCCTTGCGGACAAAAAAATGTTTACAAGGCATTTTATGCCTTCATAGAGCCAAAAAATGACGCCATTGTTTGTAACGCAGATGCGGACATAAATGATAACCACAGACGATAATGCATGCGGAACACGCTATTTTCCTAACACTTCTGACAACGCGAAAGATGACGGCTGCGGCGGTGCGCACGCTCAAGAAATCTTTTGCAACATACGAAATGTTGCTTGCGGCCTCGCCGGAAGAGTTGCGCGCCGCCGGTGCGCAGCAGCATCACGTAGACGCTATTGCCGCTGCCCGTGCAACGTATGAAGCGGCAGGCGCGGACAGCATCCTTGCGCCCTATGTGCAGCGCAACATCACCATTCTACTTGCGACCGACGATGCCTATCCGGCGCTCCTTGCGGAAGCACCGGATGCTCCACTGGCACTCTTTGTGCGTGGCAACACGACGGCGCTCTCGCGAGGACCGCTCGTGACAATTGTGGGGTCGCGCGACCACACGGAGTATGGTGAGCGCGCGGCATACAGTTTGGCACACAACCTGGCGCGTGCCGGTGTGACAATTGTTAGCGGGCTGGCACTTGGCGTTGATGCTGTTGCGCATCGCGCAGCACTGGATGCGGACGGTGTCACACTCGGCGTGCTTGGTGGCAGCGTTGATGATGCGTGCATCGCACCACGCCGCAATGTGCGCTTGGCACACGCGTTGTGTGACCGTGGCGCGCTCCTGAGTGAGTACCCCCTCGGCACAACGCCAACACACTACACCTTTCCGGCGCGCAATCGCATCATGGCGGCACTCTCGCACATTACGTTGGTGATTGAATCCGCCGCCAAGAGCGGGACGCTCATCACCGCGCGCAACGCCTTGGAATACAATCGTGATGTCTGTGCTGTGCCGGGTTCAATTTTTTCCGATATGAGCGTCGGCACCAACGCCCTCATCCGTGATGGTGCAAAGATTGTGACGTGTGCGCAGGATGTCCTCGCGGAACTGCCACACTATACACCCCCACAGCAGCAGCAACTCTTTGGTGCTGCAGAGCCTGACGCGGCGACGCACGAGGCACTGCCGGATCTCACACCGGACGAAGCGCGCGTACATACTATATTGAGTGATGAGCCAGTGCATGTTGACAAGATTGTCACAATGTCTAAACTGGAGACAACATCTGCACTCAGTGCGCTGTCCCTCTTGGAGATTAAGGGTTTGGCGCGTGACATTGGCGGCAAGTGCTATGTTCGCACGCGCTAAACCACATAATTTCTCAGCACCACACACTATGAAACTCCTCATCGTTGAGTCCCCTACCAAAGCAAAGACAATCGGCAAGTACCTCCCGAAGGACGAGAAATTCGTCGTCAAGGCCAGCGTTGGCCACATCCGCGACCTCCCCAAGAGCAACAAGGACGCTATTGATATTGACGCGGGGTTTGTGCCGCGCTATGAGATTACGCCCGGCAAGGAAAAGGTCGTTGCCGAACTGAAGCGCGCCGCCAAGCAGGCCGATGAGATCCTTCTGGCACCCGACCCCGACCGCGAAGGTGAAGCAATTGCGTGGCACCTCCTTGAAGCGCTCAATCTCAAAGAGGCACCAAACGTCAAGCGCATCACGTTCAATGAAATTACCAAGACGGCCGTGCAGAATGCGCTCACACACCCGCGCGCGATTGACGACAATCTGCGCCGCGCACAGGAAGCGCGCCGCGTACTGGACCGCCTCTTTGGCTATGAACTGTCCGGGCTTATTTGGAAGAAAGTGCGCTATGGTCTGTCCGCCGGACGCGTGCAGTCCCCCGCGCTGCGCATTCTGGTAGAGCGTGAGCGTGCCATTCGCGCCTTTGTGCCGGACACGTACTGGACCATCACCGCCGATCTGGCGCCTGAGAACCACGCGCCGGTGACGTTCACGTGCACCGAAGAGCCAAAAGCCGTACTTGAGGGCGTCGCAGAGAAAGAGCGCGCTCAGGTCATCGCACGCGTACAGAAAGAAGTGGACGCAATCATCGCAGCCGGTCGCGCCGGCAGTTGGCACATCACCGCTGTCAAGCAGACCAAGCAGAAGCGTGCACCGTACGCACCGTTTACGACATCCACGCTGCAGCAAGTCGCCAGCAGCCGCCTGGGCTTTACCCCGAGTCGCACGATGCGCGCCGCACAGAAGCTCTACGAAGCCGGACACATCACCTATATGCGTACGGACAGCGTCACGCTGAGCCAGGATGCGCTGGCACAAATTGCCGACGTGGTCACGCGTGACTTTGGCGCAGACCTCTACCAGCGCCGCGCCTACACAACCAAGAGCAAGAACGCGCAGGAAGCGCACGAGGCCATCCGCCCGAGTGATGTGCGCGTGGAAAGTGCCGGCAGGAGCACCGACGAGCAGAGACTCTACCGCCTCATCCGCACGCGCACGCTGGCCTCCCAGATGGTGGATGCACAGGTGCTGCGCACCAAGGTCATCGCAAACATCACCGACGGCACACTGCCGGACTTTGCACTGTCCGGCACGCAGGTCGTTGCGCCGGGGTGGCTGACACTGGACACGGCGGCGCGCGGCGAGGACACGGAACTGCCTGCCCTCTCCGTCGGCGACACACTGACGCTCGCAGACATCAGCGCCGAGCAAAAAGACACGCAGCCACCAAAGCGCCACACCCAAGCCGGGCTGGCTAAGGAGTTGGAAAAACGCGGCATCGGACGCCCGAGCACCTATGCCACAATCATCAAGACCATCCAGGACCGCGGTTACGTCACCAAGGACGGCCGCACGCTTGTGCCAACTGACACCGGCATGGTCGTTAGCGGTTTTGTGGAGAAGTACTTCGGCTCCTACATTAGCGATGACTTCACCGCCGAGATGGAGGACGAACTGGACGAGATTGCCGCGGGCACGCGCGACTATGTGACCACCTTGAAGGATTTCTACACAGCATTCCACAACGACATCACCGCCAAGGAAGACATTCCGAAACTCACCAACCTCGGTGACGCCGACCCCAAGCACACCTGCCCGGAGTGCGGTGGCACAATGGTCATCAAGCTCTCAAAGATCGGCACATTTTTGTCCTGCGCAAAATTCCCCGACTGCACCGGCGCGCGCACCGCTGACGGCGACGTTATAGAAGGTCCCAAAGAAACCGGCGAGGCGTGCCCGGAGTGCGGCAGCCCTCTGGTAGAGCGTACCGGCCGCTATGGCAAGTTCGTCTCCTGCTCCACCTACCCTAAATGTAAGTACATCAAAGAAGACCCGGAGGAAGCTGCCAAGAAAAAAACGGGTGTAACATGTCCGCAGTGCGGCACCGGCGAAATGGTAGAGCGTCGCGGCCGCTTTGGTGTGTTCTACTCCTGCTCCAATTATCCGAAGTGCAAGAACGCCATCAAAGCGCGCCCAACCGGCAAACGCTGCACCTACAAGCGCGCCGACCGCGACGGCAAAGCGTGCGGCGCACTGATGATGGAAGGCACCAAGACCATCCCCGAGCGCTGCAGCGACAAGAGTTGTCCCAACCACAACCCGCACAAATTGGCAAAGGAGAAGTAGCTCTTTCTGCACGTCGCATGAATATACAAAGCCCCGACACAATGAGTTGTGTCGGGGCGCTTTTCATTAGCGATAGAAGTCTTCCTCCGTGAAGATGATGATGTTTGGACGAAGCGGGTGTGTGGCGACTCTCTTTGTGTGTCGCGCGGTAAAGTCCTCATACACGACTCCGCCGCCATGTACAGGTCGTACAGCAACATACCGCTGCCCTTTTACAATCCTACCAACCGGTTTCATGTGTTTTTGGGTCATCATTTCTGGTCTCTTTTTGATAAAAAACTGTTCCCATCATACACTTCTTTGCCAAAAAGTGCTATAGTAAAGGCAAAGAAAAACGTGTTCTATGTCGCACACACTCATCACAATCAACGACGTTATCAAGAGCGCCAAGGTGCCGCTGGATGCCGGTGGTAGGAAATTGCTACACGAGGCGTTCGCTTTTGCGGATGCGGCGCACGAAGGACAGAAGCGGCGCAGTGGCGAGCCGTACGTCCAGCACTGTCTGCATACCGCCAAAATCCTTGCGGAAATCGGTATGGATGCCAAGACGATTGCCGCCGGACTGCTGCACGATGCGCCGGAGGACACGGATGTCACACTGGAGGAAGTGGAGCAAACGTTCGGCAAGGAGATTGCGTGGATGGTGGACGGCGTGACGAAACTGGGACACATTCGCTTGCGCGGCAGTCGCGAGGAGATGTTCATAGAGAACTTGCGCAAGATGTTCCTGGCGATGGCACAGGACATCCGCGTGGTCATCGTCAAACTCGCCGACCGGCTGCACAATATGCGCACACTGGATGCTGTACCGAGTGAGAAGCAGGAGCGCATCGCCAAGGAGACGATGGAGGTGTACGCGCAGATCGCCAACCGCCTCGGCATCAGCGAAATCAAAACCGAACTGGAGGACCTGGCATTTATGTACCTCCAGCCGGAGGAGTACGCGCTGGTACGCGCCATGTATACCAAAGAAAAAGAGGAGTATGAGAAGTATATTGACCGCGCCATCGCCAACATCGCCAAGAGTCTCAAGAAGGAAGGCATCAAGTTTCGGGAGATCAAAGGGCGTGCCAAGAGCATCTACAGTCTGTATGTCAAACTGCAGCGCTATGACATGGACATCTCGCGCATCTACGACATCGTGGCTATTCGTATCATCGTGCCATCTATTGCGGACTGCTACGAGGCGCTCGGCATTGTGCACAAGCGCTACCGCCCGATGGTGGGTCGCATCAAAGACTACATCTCACTGCCAAAACCGAACGGCTATCAATCTATCCACACGACGATTTTTGGGCCCGAGGGGCGCATCATAGAGGTGCAGATCCGCACGCCGCAGATGCACTCAGAAGCGGAATTCGGCATTGCCGCACACTGGATTTACAAAGAAAAGAGTCGCAGCTCTTGGCGCAATTACTTCTTCCGTGGTACACACAAGGAGCGTGAGCGTATTGAGGAGCAGCGCCAGACACGGTGGGTGCAGCAGTTGCGCGAGTGGCAAAAAGACATAGCCAGTGATAACGAGGAGTTTATGAAGGGCCTCAAAATTGACTTCTTCAAAAACCATATTTTTGCCTTTACGCCCAAGGGCGACATCATTGACCTTCCCGAAGAGTCTACCCCCATTGACTTTGCCTATGCTATTCACTCCGAGGTTGGTGACCGCGCAACCGGCGCAAAGGTTGACGGTAAGATGGTTTCCCTTGACCACACTATCCGTAACGGTCAGGTTGTGGAAATCCTTACAACCAAGGAGCACAAGGTGCCAAACGCCAAGTGGCTGGAGTTCGTACGCACGTCCAGTGCGCGCTCCCACATTCGTCGCGAACTCAAGCGCGCCGGTGAGAAGATTGCGCCGTTGCCCGACATTACCAAGCAGAAAGCACGCGAACGCCGCAGTGCTCGCAAAGATAGAAAATGAGAAGTCATTGCGAACCATACACCACACCCTAACATAAAACACACTCTGCCAAAGAGTGTGTTTTATGTATTGCAGAAGATGTGGAGAACTAAATGCCGCGGAATGTCGGCAGGCCATTGGTGGGGCTTGTTGGCACGTAGATGGTACCTTTGCGGTCCTTGAGCTCTTTGATGTAGAGATACTCCAAGTAGCGTGGCGTGAGCGACTCGTTGATAATCTTCTGTGCGTCACGCTGCCCTGCTGCTTCAATGCGCTTACGCTCCGCTTCTTTCTTCTCCTTTTGCAACACAAAGTCGTAGCGCTGTGAATCTTGCTCGGCCTGGAGCTTTTGTTGGATGCTCTGAGAGAGGTCTGCCGGTAATGTCACATTGCGCAAGAGCACCTGCTCTACGGCGATGCCACGCGGTGTAATTGTCTGACGCAGACGATCTGTAATGGCCTGTGCAATCTCCTCACGCTTGTCCGAGTAGACGGCCTTGGCGTCGTACTGAGCAATCACCTCGCGAATGGCACTGCGAATTTCCGGACGGATAATCTTCTCGGCGTAGTCCAGACCCAATGTGCGGTAGACGTCGGATGCCGCCTCGGATTGCAAGTGATAGAATACAGTGATGTCCAGGTCCACCGTCAGGCCCTCGTTGGTCAGTGCGCGGATGGCGTCAGCACCCTTGCGTCGCCCTTCGCCACGGGTAACGCTCATCGTATACTCTTCCGTGCGTACCGTCATGGTGATAATGCGCGCCAGCGGATTGACGAGATGGATGCCGCTTGAGAGCTCTCGGTCACGCACATTGCCAAAGATGTCCACAACGCCCACATACCCCGCCGGCACGACAGTGATGGATTTTACAAGAAGGATAAGCGCGGCAATGCCAAGCACGAGCCACGCCACTTTGCCACTACGCACGCGCATATGTGAGAGAGGGGTATTCATAGAGGATGTTGTTCGTAAAAAATTTGTGAAAAAGTCTCGCAGTGGGTTGGGTGTGATGCGGATGGTCTCTTGTGCACCCGGCATGCGTCGCTGCGCTGCAATCACCTTCTTGAAGATAAACGGCAGAAGGTAGAAAAAGACAATAAGAAGGAGAAGTGTTTTCATAGGAGTCGCTCAATTCAGTCTATTATACCACAAAAGTGTCCCCTAGGACACTTTTGTGATGCGGCACTCTGTTGTGCCGTGCGGTGTCTCCACCGTGACCGTGTCACCCTCATCATGACCCATCAGTGCTTTGCCGAACGGCGACTCTGTAGAGATCTTGCCCGCCGTTGGGTCAGCTTCATTGGAGCCGACAATTTCAAAATTGTGTTCCTTGCCATTGCAGACGATGGTTACGGATGAGCCAATCTGTACACCCTTGATACGCCCATCGTGCTTCACCACTTCCGCCTCTTTGAGCATCACTTCCAATTGCGCAATGCGCGCCTCATTTTCGGCTTGCTCGCGCTTTGCCTCAGAGTACTCTGCGTTTTCACTCAGGTCACCCTGCTCCTTCGCTTCCTTGATTGCTTGCGCAATCTCCTGGCGCACAGTTGTTGTGCGGTGCTCCAGCTCTTCCTGCAACTTCTTCAGTCCGTCTTTTGTAACAATGTAGCTCATTTCTTTTTGGTGCAATAAATTACGTGTTCTGCATCTGTGCACGGGAGCCGCCAGTCACTGCGACATCCCTGACGTGCAACATTGTCTCCCATTCTACTAAAATCATCTTTTGTCGTCAATACGCTGTGCAGCGCGGTGTGTGGCATACCACGCA
>JALXES010000027.1 GCA_027069365.1 Candidatus Moraniibacteriota bacterium
GGTTTGATGAGAAAATAGGACAATACGGTTTCACAGATAACCCTAAAGAATATATGAGCATGATCCATGTGGAAGATGATCTAGAGCGCATTGCGCGTCTCGTTAACAGAAGTGGTAACTAGCAACTTATTAAACTTCTTGAACTAGAGTAAAGAGAAAACCGCCGGGGCCGTTAAGGCGCCCGACGGTGGAGAAGATAGAGCGTGCGCAGGTACCACCATGTGCCGATGGCGGTGGCGACTGCGCGACGCCGGAAATTTTTTGCACAGCGGTGCGCGCATTTTTGAACGTGGGTTCTTGTTGTGCGCACAAAAAAGGCAATACTGTGCAGCCCAAAGAGCTCCAGGGCAATAGCGGCAACTTCAGCAAGGATTGCCAATGCTGCCAAGCCCAGGAAACTCCCCGGGATAATGAGAAAAAGGATGAGTGCCCCAAGCGCGATGGCTTGGAGCGTGAGACGCCAGAGGCGCCGTGAAAAAGTTTTCATCGTGCGTCTCCGGCAAGTTGTGAAAGAATATATTCACGATAGACGTCGATTGTGGTACTGTCAAGGTATGATACTGCCAACGTGGACAAAAGAACAAGAGGCGGTGCGTGAGGGGTACGCGATTGTCGTCGGTGTGGATGAAGTAGGGCGTGGGCCGCTAGTCGGGCCGGTTGTGGCGGCCGCAGCAGTGGCCAAGGACCCGGCGCTGTATGACACACCGTGCGAGGAGCTCTATGCGCGGGATAAGCGCTGGCGGCTGGTGCGTGACTCCAAGAAGCTCTCAGAGAAGCAGCGCGCCGAAGCGCGCGCGCTGATTGACGAGCACTTCACTGTGGCACTGGGTCTGTGTGACAATGCGACGATTGATCGCATCAATATCCTGGAAGCGGCACTGTTGGCGATGAAAAAGGCGGTGCAGTCACTGCCGCAGGAATTGCGCACACAGCAGATGCTTCTGCTGATTGATGGGGACAGGGAACTGCCGGCATATTCCGGAGCGCAGCGCACTGTGCCCGGTGGGGACGCGACGGTGATGAGCATCGCGGCGGCCAGTATTGTGGCAAAAGTGGCGCGCGATGAGATGATGGTGGCGCTTGCTGCGCAGTACCCGCAGTACGGGTTTCAAAAGCACAAGGGCTACGGCACTGCGGCGCATCTGGAGGCACTCAAGCGCTACGGCCCGACGCCGCTGCACCGCGCGTCCTTCAAACCCGTGCGCAAAATTCTGCGCGACTTACGCACGTACGGTGCAGATGTGTGATATGATAGAGGTATTATAATGTGCAGAATTTCATGACACCAACAAAGAAGACACAAAAATACGCGCGTGTAGAGCATGCAATCGTAGCTGTGGATGTGGTGGTTCTCAGTGTGATTGAAGGGCGGCTCAATGTGCTGTTGACCCAAACCAACAAGCCGGAGCTAAAGGGATTGTGGGCAGTGCCCGGGGGATTGGTAGCGCCGGATGAGTCACTGGATGCGGCGGTCTCACGGGTCTTGGCAACCAAAACAGGTCTGACGAATGTACTGACAGAGCAGTTGGCGACATTTGGTGACCCAGGTCGCGATCCGTTTGGGCGCGTTATCAGTGTGGCGTATATTGCGCTGGTGCACGCTGACGCACAGACACTGGCCACAACGCGCGAGTACGATGCCATCGCGTGGCGGCCGGTGGATCATCTTCCGCGCATGGCATACGATCACAAAGAAATTGTGCGCACGGCTGTCCAACGGTTGCGTGCACGATTGACTTACACAACAATTGCGCGCGGCATCCTTGCCGAAGAATTCACACTAACCGAGATGCAAGAGCTCTACGAACACATCCTTGGACACACCCTGGACAAGCGCAATTTCCGCAAGAAAATTCTCAGCGCCGGCATCATTGAAAAGACGGGACGTCAGCGGCGAGGGCAGCGATCACGTCCGGCGGCACTCTACCGCTTTCGTACGAACACGACACAGATTATAGATCTTCTGTAGGAGATGGTGCAGATATTATTGTATGTCCTTAGGCTGCTGCAAGGCGGCTTTTTCGTGGTCTGCACACCGGAGGGGTTGACACAAAATATATAGTGTGTATAATACACTATATAAACAACATGCACGGGAAAGTAGATATTTTTTGTCCTTAGTAAGTGTTGTTTATACAATAAGTCTCCTGCCATGCGCCACGGCGCATAAGCGGGGACACCGTTCCTTGACAACTGAAATCGTGGAGGTGCTCTCATGAAAACACTCAACGTTCACCTGGTCGTAATTGACCCGCAAAATGACTTCATGGACCAGTCTGACGCAGCGCTGCCGGTCCCCGGTGCAACCGCGGATATGCAGCGCTTGGCGGCAATGTTGGCGCGCATCGGGCACAAGCTGGACGATGTACACGTCACGCTGGATTCGCACCATGCGATTGACGTGGCACATCCCGGCTTCTGGCGCGACGCTAACGGACAACACCCGGATCCGTTCACCATCATCACACCTGATGACGTAGAGAATGGCGTTTGGGTGCCACAGAGCCGCGCACTGCGTGAGCGCATGCTGTCCTATGCCGAGGCCCTTGCCGCTGATGGCAAGTACCCACTCATGATCTGGCCGGAGCACTGTCTGATCGGAACGCCGGGGCACACTGTCCAGGCGGACCTCATGGCGGCGCTGCTGGATTGGGAGCGCAGGAATTTTGCCAATGTAGACTTCGTGACCAAGGGTGCGAACCCGTTCACGGAGCACTACGGCGCGCTGATGGCAGAGGTGCCGGATCCCAGTGATCCGTCCACCGGCCTGAATGCGGCGTTCCTGCAGATGCTTGCCGAAGCGGACATTGTGGCAGTTGCCGGTGAGGCGCTCTCACACTGTGTCAAGGCGACCGTCGATCAGATTGCCGAGCATATCGGCGCGGAGCACATCAAGAAGTTCCATATTCTGACCGACTGTGCGTCGCCGGTGGCACAGGTGGGCGATGGGCCGGACTTTCCGGCGATTGCTGAGGCATGGCTTCGTGATATGGAAGCGGCCGGAATGGTGCTGACCACGTCGGAGGCGTTTCTGGCATAGACGCTGTTGTTCTTAACTGGTGCCACGCATATGGTGTGGCGCCCAACCAAACCTATGGGGGTGTATCATGCCAAAGTTACTCAAAGATGACACTGTGCTGGAGCAGCGCAGTTTGGATGGCGGTGCGTTTACATTTCGCGCTGCACGGATTGACAAGCTCGGAGCCACCGAGTACACGCTGGTGACCATCGCTGTTGATGTTACCGGCAGTACATACGCGTTCTCCGACCAACTGCGCGAAGCCCTGGTTAGTGCTGTGGAGGCCTGTCAGCGCTCGCCGTTTGTGGATCGTCTGCTGCTGCGTGTGGTAACCTTCTCCACGGCAGCAGGTGGCGTGCGAGAGATTCATGGCTTTGTTCCGCTTGCGGATGTGGACGTTGCCGGATATCCGGTGTTTGAGCCGGATGGCCTGACGCCGCTGTATGACGCGGTGTATGCGTCCGTTGGCGCCATGGCTCAGTATGCGGAGGATCTCTACAATGAGGACTACCTGAGCAATGGTATCGTCATTGTCATTACCGATGGTCTTGATAATGTCTCGCAGGTGACGCCGGCGATGATCAAGGAGAACATCGGTGAGATCCGACGCAAGGAGCGCATGGAGTCGCTCGTGACAATCCTGATGGGCATCAACGCTGAAGAGTACCGTGGTGAACTGGAGGCATTTCGGCGCAACGTGGGGATTGACTACTACGTTGACGCCGGGCAGGCAAGTGACACGACACTCGCGCGGTTGGCGCAGTTTGTCAGCCGGAGCGTCGTGGCGCAATCACAGGCCCTCGGCAGCGGCGCACCCAGCCAGGCCATTTCTGCCACCATTTAGTGTGGCATACTCGTGGGACGGTAGCCAGTGTGTTACCGTCCCCCTTTGTTTCTTTACCAATCGGAAAATCTGGAGGTGACACATGAAGTATACGGTTGATACCGCAATGGTGATGGGGTCCGTGCATCAGCGTGCGCTGACGCCGGGGCAAGACGCTGCTGTCGCAGATGTATTGCCCGATGGTGCATTTGCCATCGTGTCAGATGGCTGTTCGTCCGGCGGGGACACGACAAGTGGTGCATGGATGTTGGCCAAAGCGGCAGCGCGTGCAGCATCTCTGGCAATTGCCGAGAATGATACCGCGTTCCTGTTGCTGGAGATACTGGCAACAGCAGAACACGCCGCACGGGCGATTGCGTTGGCGGATGACGACCTGTTTGCGACGTTGCTGCAGGCGATTGTTCTGCGTGACCGTGCAGTGGTGCAGGTCTATGGCGACGGCGTCATTGCGGTCGGTTTCCGTGACGGCACGTGGCAATTTCTTCGCGTTGAGTGGGACAAGAACACGCCGTTCTATCCCATCTACTACACACGGAGAAAAACGGATGCATTCCTTGCAGTACATGGTAGCACATCGCATGCTGCGGTCTATGTGGAACACATCACATATGACCCTGACGGTACTGCGCGGCGGCAGTTTTGCACGCGGCATACCGTTGCAGAGGGTATGGTGGGGTTGATGCTGTCGTTTGATGCTGCGGCACTGCGTGACATCCGCGCACTTGGTGTCTTTACGGATGGTGTGGCGTCGCTGCCCAAAATTTCGTGGAGCGACGTAATGCGTGAGGTTGTGGCGTTCAAGAACACGACGGGTGCGTTTCTGCGCCGGCGTATGGGTCGCGTACTGCGCGAGTACGATGTCGCGCCGGCGGATGATTTGTCCGGCGCGATGGTATGGCTTTCTTCTGATGATGGAGGTGGATTATGAGACATGTTGAGTTGGAAGGACGCGGAAGGGTGCTTCTCACGGATGAGAAGCATGTTGCCACAGGTGGTGAAGCGAGTGTGTATCGCGACGGTGACACCGCCATCAAGGTCTATACGGATCCCGGTGCCATGCGTACGCGGGTGCCGGTGGAGAAGCTACAGCGCTTGATGCGTTTGCGGCATGACCACATTGTCGCGCCACAAGGTGTTGTGCGGCATAATGATACCCCGGTGGGGTACTACATGCCCTTTGTGGACGGAATGCCGCTATTGCAGGCCTTTCCGACGGCATTCTGGCAGCGCAGTGGATTTGACATGGCGCAGGCGTTGCGCATTGTTGCGCAGATGCGTGACATCGTGCAGTATGCGCATGACGCCGGTGCAGTGGTCGCCGACCCCAACGAGATGAACTGGTTGCTCGTGGGAGAGGGTGACGACGTGCAGGTGTATGCGATTGACGTGGATGCGTGGGGTATCAAGGGATTTGATGCGCATGTCGTTGCGCCAAGTGTGCGCGACTACCACGCGGCAGCGTTTACGCCGGCGTCGGACTGGTTTGGATGGGCGGTGGTAACCTTTCAACTGCTCACCGGCATCCATCCGTACAAGGGCGTACTTTCGCCGTACAAGCGACACGACCTGGAAGCACGTATGCGCGACAACGCATCAGTGTTTGCGCCCGGCGTGCGTCTGCCCTCGGCGGTGCGGCCGTTTGCGCAGATTCCGTCAGCGTTGCTTGCGTATTATCAAGCTGTCTTTCAGGATGGTTTGCGAGAGTCACCGCCGATGATTGGTGGCACGGCGAGAACGGTCAGCATTGCTGCTTCTGTGCGCGTTGTGCCTGCAGTGGCGCGGGGTGCACTGACATGGCGTGTTGTCTATGACCAACAGCCGATAGCACACATTTACCTCGGTGGCCTGGCCCGGACGCGTGAAGGATTGCTCGTGGATCTTGCGACGCATGATGTGCTACTGCGTGACGTGCCGGCGGATGCTGCTGTTGTTGTGCGCCAGTCAGACAGTGCGCTCGTTGCTGTCATGGACGATGGCGCACCGGTGCTGCGTGTTATTCGTGCACATCACAAACCGCAGATAGCTGCACTACACCTGCAAGGGGTGATACGGTTTGTGAGTGCCGAAGGACGACTGTTTGCAGTAACACACCGTTCATTGACGGAGGTGCAGGTGCTGCAAATGGGTCGCACGCTCATAGCAACAGCCGGTACGGCCTGGCCAATTCTGCCGCACGCCTTGCAGTGGTTTGATGGTGTCGGCGTGCAGGATGCGCTGGGTGCGCGGCATCTCGTCGTGCCGGATGTGCAGAAGGGCTGCGCTATGGTGCGGGTGCCGGAACTGGATGGGGCGCGTATCGTGAGCGTCGTGCGGCGCAATCGTGTCGCTGTTGTGACAACTGTTGATCATGCCGGGAACTACCGGCGGCGAGTCATCGTAATGGACAGCAAGCTGAAGGAATACACGATTGACGTTGTGGCGGATGCTGAAGATGGCATTGTGCCGCACGTTGTGCTTCCGAAGGGTGTTGTCGCTACCATTGTGGAGGATGGCGCGTTAGAAATCAGCGTGCCATCAACTGGGAAGCGGCAACGTATTCGGGACGGTGCGCTACGCACGGACATGCGGTTGGCACACAACAACAACGATGTGTATGTCGTCACGCCGGACGGGGTGGTGCAGCACATTACCATGACTGCCCAATGATGGGCACGTGCTGCTGTGGAAATCTTCTCACAGCAGCACTTTTCTTTTCGTAGCAGTTTCTTGTCATTTGCTATACTGGAGGAATAACTCATGAGCACATGTCACACTATGCATCACATCCACGCACCGGAAAATTACACACCCACAGCACCGGTCGTGTTTTTGGCGGGGTCTATTGAGATGGGGCGGCGACGCACTGGCAGGAGCGTGTTGCAGCGGCGCTTGCCTCCCACTCCGGCACGCTGCTGAATCCGCGGCGCGACAACTGGGATGCAGATGTCGGCACGACCGCTGATGACCCGCGGTTTCGTGCGCAAGTGGAGTGGGAGCTGGCAGGCTTGGACTGTGCGGACATCATCTTTCTGTACCTTGATCCGGCAACGCGCGCCCCGATCAGCTTACTGGAATTGGGGCTGCACATGCGCAGCGGCAAGCTCATCGTCGTGTGTCCGCCCGGATACTTTCGGCATGGCAACGTTGTGGTAACATGTCAGCGCTACGGTGTGCCGGTGTACGAAACACTGGGGGCCGGCATCACACAACTCACAGAACGGCTTGACAAATTTGTCAAGTGAGTGTATTGTTTAGTTGTCCTTTAACAGCAACAGGAGAAAAAAATGACGAAAGATGAACAAATTAGTCGTGCCATCTTGGATGGCGATGAAAAAGCATTCTATGATGCCCTCCGGTGCCAACGTCGGCGGCAGTGGTCTGCGAAAATTGCCATCGCCCTGGGTCTCATCGCCCTGATGGCAATTGGATGGCTGGGGTACATCGCCATCCACACCACCATCCTTCAGCAGGGCCTTAGCGGCCTGGGAGGTGGACAATGAGGGTCTGGATAATAAACGGGGTACATGGATACCCCAAGCTGAGAACAGAGGGTAGCGACGATGAAAGGGATTTCATTGCCGCTGCTTACCTGGATGACGGCACGATGGTGGAGGTTTTTGATTCCCGTCGGAACGGACATTCGGGAGTAATTGCAAGACTGGTCGTCGCGGATGATTCACGATATACCGGTTCCAAAATCTTTGCGGTCAAGGAAGACCACACTGGGCAGCTCGCGGAGCGTTCTGAGTGGAATAGCGCATTCAAGCGCCATGAGCTCAGGGAGCCGCTGAGGGCCAGTCA
>JALXES010000028.1 GCA_027069365.1 Candidatus Moraniibacteriota bacterium
GAGGATTAGACTCCCGAGCATCGTGCGCATCAGCGCCTTCCGCTGGTTGCGTACGCGTCCAAATTGTCGGCCTTTCTTCTGATGTTTCATACGTCGTCTGAGATATACACAAATTTATATACGCACTTTCTATGCAGCAGCATCCTTCAGCGCAAGATCATGCGCTGCCAGGACAACTTTCACTTCCTCCACACCCTTGTCTCCCATGCCGTCAAGTGCCGCCAGCTCCTCCTCTGTCAGTGCCGCCACATCTTCAATCGTCACAAGCTTTGCGCCGTTGAGCACGTTGACTGTCCGCGTTGACAGACCATCAATGTCAGCAAGCACAAGCGGTCCGTCACTGTCTGCAGTCTCCTGTGCCTCCACAGTGTCAGCGCCCAGTGCCGCAAACTGCTCTACGAGAATTGCCACACCTTGCGCAAAGGCTTCCTGTGGCGTAATGCTGCCGTCTGTCTCAATATCCAGCATGACCTTGTCATAGTCTGTGCGCTTCCCCACACGCATGTTCTCCACAGTATAGTTGACGCGGCGCACCGGCGTGAAAATTGCATCAATCGCAATTTGTCCAATCTCCTTCTCGTCACGCTGCTGCTGGTCCACCGGCATGTAGCCAATACCGGACTGCACCTCCAGCTCCATTTCCAGCGCTGTTTTTTTGTCCGTGATTGTCGCAATGACATGGTCACCGTTGACAATCTCTACGTTTGCCGGCGTATCAATCTGCGCTGCCGTCACAACACCTTCACCCTTTGCACTCAGCGTCATTGTGACCGGCCCGTCCACAAAGGAGCGCACGCGCACGCGCTTGAGATTCAGGATAATCTGCACGACATCTTCCATCACACCATCAATACCGGAAAACTCGTGTGAAACGCCGTTGATTTTTACTGCTGTAATTGCGCTGCCACCCAGTGATGAGAGCAGGACGCGACGCAGCGCATTGCCGAGTGTCGTACCATAGCCCGGGTAGCACCCTGCGATTGTGAAGCGCCCGGCGTTTTCACCAGTCACCTCGTACTGTGGCGTTTGTGGTGTTGTAATTGTCATAAGAAATGCGTTATATACATGTTATGATGTGCAAATGTGTGCACATGCGCCTGAGCGTCTTTTTGTTGTTACTTGGAATAGAACTCTACGACCACCTGCGGATCAATCGTGTAGCCGATATCTTCGCGCTTTGGAAATGCTGTCACCTTCCCTTCCCACTTCGTTGCGTCAAACAACAACCACGCCGGCGTGTCCTTCCTGTCCTTTATCGTCTCTGTCAGTGCTGTGAAGTAGCCATTGTTCTTTTTGCGCGGGTTAACAGAAACAACATCACCAATCTTTACCGCATATGATGGGATATCTACCTTTGCACCATTGACAAAGATTGCGCCGTGATTGACAATCTGACGTGCCTGTGCACGCGTCTGCGCCAAACCAAGCCGATAGACAACGTTGTCCAGTCGCATCTCTAAGCGCTGCAAGAGGCGCTCACCAATTTTCCCATCACCCTTGGCGGCCTCGCGGTAGTGCTTGCGGAACTGCTTCTCCATCACACCATAGAGCATCTTGATCTTCTGCTTCATCATGAGCTGACGACCGTACTCACTATTTGCCGGCCGGCGCGTTTTGCCGTGCACACCCGGTGGATACGGCTTCTTGACGCTCGCATCATTTGCAGCACCGGTGCGGCGCTCGCCGAAGCGACGAAACTTTTTAGCTTTTGGTCCAATCTGACGTCCCATAGTAAATCGTTATAGTAAGAAATAAATAATACGTGTCAAAGCCTAGACGCGGCGCGGCTTGCGCTGGCGACAGCCGTTGTGTGGAATTGGCGTTGTGTCTTTGATAGAAAGGATCGTAAAGCCATTGTTTGACAAGCCACGGATTGACGCCTCCCGGCCACTGCCCACACCTTTGACAAACACATCCACCTCCTTGAGTTGGTGTTTCTTGACCTTTTCTGCCACATCGCGCACCACCTGCGTTGCGGCATAGGGCGTTGCTTTCTTGGCACCCTTGAAGCCCAGTGAGCCGGCGCTTGACCACGCCAGGACCTTGCCTGTGCGATCTGTGAGCGAAATAATCGTGTTGTTGTACGTGCACTTAATGTGCGCCTGTCCGTGTGGCACAACGCGACGTCCCTTTTTGCGCTTCTGGGCAACAGGCGCTGCTGCCGTCTCTGGCGCATCAGTCTTTGCGTGCTCTTCTTTTTGTACTTCCTCTGTCATAAAAATATGGTTACTACACAACTTCTCTCATACGTGCTTACGCCTATGTCTTTGATACTGTGCGGCGTCCGGACCCCATCGTTGTCCGCTTGTTGCCGCGCACGGTACGACTGTTGGTCTTTGTGCGCTGCCCGCGTACCGGCAGACCCATGATGCTGCGAATACCGCGATAGCACCGGATATCTCGGAGGCGCTTGATGTTCATCTTGACCTCGTGCTTAAGCTCACCTTCCACGCGGTACTTCTTTTCGATTTCCTCACGTAGTTTTGCTGCCTCTGCATCAGAGATATCTTTTGCGCGCACGTTCTCATCAATGCCAACGCTCTGGAGGATTTTGTGTGCGCTGGTGCGCCCAATGCCATAGATATATGTCAATGCGATGCCGATCTTCTTGTTGTCCGGAAGGTTGATGCCTGCAATACGAATCATAGTGTTTGTAGTATTTAGGAGAGAATAACAAAGCGTGCGCCTAGCCTTGGCGTTGCTTGTGCTTTGGGTTTGAGCAAATCACATACACGCGTCCCCGACGACGAATGACTTTGCAGTTGTTACAAATCTTTTTTGCTGATGCGCGAACTTTCATAATCCAAAAAAATAAGTGAGTGAACAGGAAGGGAGGTTCTTCAATTAGAGACGGCGGGTGATGCGACCTTTTGAGAGGTCATAAGGGCTCATTTCCACAATCACACGGTCACCTTGGAGAAGCCGGATATAGTGGACACGCATTTTGCCGGAAATGTGTGCAAGCACCTCATGTCCATTATCCAATTTTACACGAAACGTTGCGCTTGGAAGAGCCTCTTCAACGACGCCCTCCGCGCTAATCACATCTTTTGCCATCTGACTTTAACAGTTTGTCTTTTTAGTTAGAGAAAATGCTGCGTGTGTATCACCGCGTCGCACGCTCCCACATGGAGACTGCCGCTGTGTGATTATACCGCACAAAACACATTAGTGCAACAAAAAAATTGGGCATGAAACGTCATGTGAAAAGAAGCAATCCTAATTCCTGTATATTCCCCTGTTGTGCGTCTTTTCATCCCCAAAGAGAGACCCTCATACACGTGTTGTCAACGCATATGATTTTTTTGTTACCTCTAATGATATGCGAAAAGTGTATTCCTGTCAACACCTCCCGATCGCTATTCCTTCACAACGACCTTGATGGACCCGGTGTACCATGGCAAGCGCCCCATGAGAAATCCCATATTGTAGTGCAACTCTGCTTGTTCTATGCCTGCAAAATTGGACAACACTTTATCAATATCGCTTTTCTTTGTGCCCGCAAGTGCCTGCGCAACTGCTGCTGTGTCAATGTGCGGCACGAGGCGTGCTGTGCCATGAACCTTTAGCTCCAGCGTCTGCTTATCAAAGTCGGCAAGTGCCGGACCGTACGTCAACACAACATCTTGCAGTGATGCATTTTGTGTGTCCACATCCTTCTCCAGCAATTTTTTCATCATCAGTACAATATCTGTCTCACCAAAGACCAATGCACGCGCCGTCACATGCACTGTGTAATCAAATGATGACGCAGCCACACCGGCAACAACCTGTGTGCTGGAAGAGACAATCTCCACACGCAGTGCATCATCAAGTAATTTCTTGCCCTGTGCGGCAGCATCTGCGGCAAGCTGCTCCTTTGCCATCTTCATCGCCTCTTCTTCCGTTGCCGTGCGTGCGTGCTCCAGATCTTCTTTTGTCACAACTGTCTGCTCACCGCCTTGCGCGCCACCACCAATCATTGGTGCCTCGGATGTTGCCGAGAATTTCGTGTAGCGCGCCGTACCCTTAAAGCCCGGAATTGTGAACTCTGCCGGTGGAATATTGTACTTCTCACCCGGCTTATCAGCGATGACATCAGCCTTGACGCTGCCCGGCACCTTCTTGCCGTCTATGACCTTCATGCCCGGTACGGTAACACCCTCCACCAGACGAAAGAGTGTGCCGTCTTTTGTGAGAAGGCGCGTTGTCGCTACCAATTTCTGTGGCTGCGTACTGTAATTATTGTAAATTGTTACACTGCCGCGCGCCTTGTAATTCCCCGCTGTAGATGTGCCTGTCGCATCAAATGTCATCGTCTTTTCTATATCCTTTTCAAGTGCAATCAAACTGATTTTGTGTGCGCTGAAATCTGTTGCTGACTGTGCTGCATCAGCTGTAACATCCAATGATGCTGACTGCTCACGCACAGTCGGTGTCAAAACAACCGTAACCCGTGGCAAGAAGATCATTGTGCCAATGATTGCTGCCAGTACTACCGCGCCAATACCGGAAAACAACGCCACGGTTTTCATTGGTGACTTTGTGACACGCAGGTCATCCGGCACATGTGCATAGGATACTACATCCGGTGCCTCCCGAGTATCTGCCGTGAAGTGTGCCGGTGTTTGCTGTGGCGCCGGTTGCGCCGTGCGGCGACGCCCAAAGAACTCCTGTACTTCTCGCTGTTTGCGCGCATCCATTGGCGGCACGTTCTGCGCAGGTGCCTCTTGTTGTGGCGCGTGCTCCTGGAGGGGTTGCGCCGTTGCATGTGGTACGGCAGTGTGTGCGCCTTGCCGTGCGCCGGAGTGTGGCTGTTGCGGTTGCGCTGCACGCATATCCATTGTCGCACCACCGGCGTGCTGCGGTGTCGTTACGCCACGCAGCTGCTGCATCTGCTCAAAATCCTCCGCCGCTTTTTGGATTGATGCGGATTGCTGCGCAATGTCCTGCGGAAGTGTCGACTCTTCGTCACGCACGTCCAGATTAACATCACGCGCTTCCGGTGGCGTGTGTTGTGGATTTTCATAGTACGATGCAGAGCCAATTGCTGTTGTCTGCGGTGACTGTGTGTCCGCGACATCCTCTGTGGACACCCCCTCAACCTCTTCCAGTGTCGTGTATGTCGTGATGCCAATCTTCTGCGCCAACGCCTGTCCGTACTCGTCCGTCGTCACAATGGCGATTTCCTTGTCAGCCTTCTGTGCCTCACGCAAAAGCAAGCGCATGTTTACCGCGCTCTGCAAGAGCGTTGCCCCCGCGGGGATGACAAAAATATTGTGTTTTTGTGACGATGCCCGGAGGCGGTCAATCACCGAGGTGACTTCTTCGTCAGATTCTATATAAAATGGTTTCATATGCTTATTATACCATACTCACAAGTGACATCCAGTATTGTATGTGCTTTACATTCATCTTTCTCCTCGCGTCCCGGTCTGATATACCTACTCTACCTGCTCCATTGCACTACGCAATATTTGCGTAATTGTCCGCTCCTCACGCGCAAAGTCCATCGCCACGTGTACCAGTCCCATCGGCGTAACATCCTGCGGGTCACGCAAGTACTGCGTCGTATCAATCACGCGGCGCACGTCTTGGGGTTGCAAGAACCCCACCTGCGGCGCACCCATAAACGCCAGACGCTCCGTCCAGTCACTCTGCGTGATGACCGTGCTAATGCCCGGCAGCGCACTCCCACCGCCACACAGGTAGATGTGCGACGGCAACGGATCCGTCTCTGCAAACTCCCCGAGCGAGAGCTCTACACCATCCAGCCAAATCTTACAGTCATCTACGAGGATGTCTTCTACGTGTGCGGCAATGTCCTGTGCCAGCTCCCCGCGCGAGTAGCGAATTTTGAGCGCTTCCGCCTCAGCAAAGTCAATATCTAGATCCCGCATCAATCGCTTGGTAAAAGCGCGCCCACCGAGCGCAAACATCTTTGTGCCCTCCAGGCCACCACCACGCACTACAGCAATGTCCGTCGTCCCGCCGCCAATGTCAATAAAGATGGCGCTGAAGTCCAATGCATCTTCCGGCGAGATGCCACTGGCCACCGCATACGGCTCGGCGATGACACTCACCAAATCCACGTCCAGCGCCCGCGCAATTTCCTCCAGTGCGCCCAGATGCACCAGTGGCGCATAGGCATTGAACACGCTAATGGACACGTTACGCCCCTGAAAGTCCAGTGGGTTGTTGACGCGGTATCCGTCAATGCGCACATCTACAATTGCTGCGTTGATAAGTTTGATGTCCACCGGGCGCCCCACCTCCCATACGACTTGGTCCTGAATACGCTCATAGGCTTTTTGCTGCACCTTCTTCATAATCGCGCGCAACTCCGCCAGTGAAATTTTCAGCGAAGGATTGATGCGCTCATAGTGCACGGTTGTCGTTGTTCCTTTGACGAGCTCACCGGCAATGCCGATGACCGCCTTCTGCGCTTTCTTGACGCCGGCGTTCTCCTGCGCCTCGGCAATCGCCTGCCGTGACGCCTCAATCACCCCGCCAATGTCACTGACTGCACCACTGTTCATATTGCCCGGCGCCTGATGGACGCGCCCCACACCCCGCACAATCGCCTTTTGCGATTCCGCTTCCACCGTAAAAACGAGCGCCTTGATCACTTCTGTGCCAATATCCAGTGCCAAGAGCGGCCCGGTCAAATTATTCCGATGAAACAATGTCGATAACACGGTCGTTTCTGTTTGTTGTTTTTGCTTTCTCTCTGTGCGTCGTCCCTTTGCCACCAACTACCACACACCACGCGCCGGCCTCACGCAGCAACAGCGCATTCGTCACCTCCATTGTACCACGTTCCGCAAAAATAAAAAATCCCCCCACTCATCCCTGAGTGTGAGGGGGGGGGGATAATTGTCACACGTGCGTCAACGGCGCTGCATCTCTTTCTCTCCGGGGTCAGCGCGCACTTGCGACGCGCTCTCCCACTATCGCATGTATCGCACGCGATAGTATCTATACTATTAGCAGCACTACTTGTCCTGCTTGATGAGTTCGCGCAGGTCGTACTTCTTGCCTTCGCGGTCCCACTTTGCCAATGTGCGCAGTGCCTTGGTGGAAATCTTCACGCGCATCGTCGTGCCGGTTGCAGGATTTAGCAGTGTGCGGTTGTGCACATTTGCGGCAAATGTGCGCTTGGTCTTGCGCTGTGAGTGACTCACATTGTGCCCGCTGATGGTCTTCTTGCCGGTAATTTCGCAAACTCGTGCCATAGTAGTAAACTTAAAAAATCAAAAGTGTGCACGTGCTACTTCTTCTCCACGTAGAGTGTATGCTTCCGTGCAACGGGATTAAATTTCTTTAGTGAGAGACGCTCTTTGAGCTTCTTCTTGTTCTTGTACGCCCAGATGATGTGTCCGGCACCAACACCATTTTCATCGCCCTGGGAGACAAGCTTGATCAGATTATCTTGTGACATAGTATTCTACTTAAATCTCATTATGCCTTCCCGCCATCCAACTCCTCCTGCCACTGTGCGAGCTCATCCCACTTACCGTCGCGGGCGAGAGCCGCTTGCTGTGGCCAGGTGTCAGGTGTGTGGTTGCCACGGACATCTGCGATGACC
>JALXES010000029.1 GCA_027069365.1 Candidatus Moraniibacteriota bacterium
TCTATAACAACAGCTGCACCCTTTTGCAAACTGCTCACATCCACATCTTGTGCCGTGTTTGTCGCAAGATCCACTTTTTGCACAGTGATGGCATCCTTGTGCGCCGTGAACTCCCGAGGCGCATCTCCTTCCACAACGAACACTACTGTTTTTTCATCTGCTTTCTGTACTTTTGCGCGATATTTCTTTTCTTTGTAAATGGCCGTTTCATCACCACAGCCGCCGTCAAACGGACACGTGCCGACGTGGACGACCGCTCCATCTTCGCGCACAATCGTACGATCCTGGTTGTTCTGCGTGTTTTGCGACAGAGGTGCTGTTGCCTCCTGCGCCTGTTGTGGCGATGGAGTCTCTGTGCTTCCCAAGCCCTTGTCTTTCATGTAGACATACGCCACAACAACAAACAGTGTCGTGGACGCCACTACGATGAGAAAGAGCAGCACGATGTTTGCACCATTGAGAGAGTGCTCTGAGGCATTGTGCGTATCATTTTGCATACGTTTTGTTTTACAAAAGATTACCTTTTTGTGATACTGTTAGTATAGCACACAATAGTGTATTTGCGTATCACAAGAAATGTCCCCCACCCTATGAGCACAATTACGACAAACAAACGCGCTTTTCATGACTATGAAATCCTCTTCCGCTTTGAAGCCGGGATTGCGCTGTCCGGGCAAGAAGTCAAGTCTGTCAAAACCGGCCACGTGAGTCTCAAGGGCGCGTTCGTCACTGTTCGCGGCAACGAGCTGTTTTTGACCAATGCCTTTATCCCGCCGTACCGCCACGCCGGTAACGTGCCGGGCTATGATCCGACGCAACCGCGCAAGCTCCTCTTGCACCGCCGTGAAATCCGCGGCCTCATTGGTAAAGCACGCTCTGACGGGTTGACAATTGTCCCACTTTCGGTGTATACTAAAGGTCGTTATGTGAAGGTTGGCTGCGCTGTGGTGCGGGGCAAAACATCCCGCGACAAGCGCGAAACCATCAAAAAGCGTGACACGGACCGTGCAGTGCGGCGCGAGCTGCGCAGCAGGGACTAAACGGGGTTGAACGTTAGCTTCGACAGTATGATCTTTGAGAATATGCGAACCGACTCACGTGCAGTGTCGTCGTAAAACGTGTCTGCACATGTGAATAGCTGCAAACTTTATCACAAAAGCCAAGACTCTGGTTGCTCGCGCTTTCGCGACACCGAGCTTCGCTCTCGCTACTGCCTAAATTGACGCGGTAGCCATCGCACTGTCCGGGCCATAACGGACAACTGCGGTGTCATATCTCTATGGCTCTGGATTTGTGGCCGCATCACCACCGATCTGAACGTTTGCAGGTGCTGAAGCGCTGTCCTTTTTGTGTCTTTCCCGTGGACTGCGCCGAACAATCTCCAAAGACACTATGTTCGTAGAGTATTCTTGGCGGTCATATATGGACACGGGTGCAATTCCCGTCAACTCCACAAGTAAGAAATGTAACTCTTCCTTTTTCCTATGCGTCGTCGACGTTTTCGCCCAAAAAAACCTGTCAAAGTGGAAAAACCGGCCTACCGGATTAATGAGAAAATTCCGGCAGAGGTTGTATTTGTAATTGATGAAAACGGTGAGAAGCTCGGCGAGATGTCCCGCACAGATGCCATCGCACGTGCGCAGGACAGCGGCCTTGACTTGGTGGAAGTCTCACCAAAGGCGCAGCCGCCGGTGTGCCGCATCGCCGACTTTGGCAAAATCCAGTACCAGAAGTCCAAGGAGGAGCGCCAGCGCACGGCAGCAAAGAAAAAGACCACAACCAAAGGCATCCGCATTAGCGTACGCACCGGCGAGAATGACATCGCCTTCAAGCAGAAGCAAGTTGATGGCTTCTTGCTCAAAGGACACAAGGCGCGCATTGAGATCTTCCTGCGTGGCCGCGAGCGCGCGCATAAGGACCTCGCAAAGGAAACACTTGCCAACTTCACAAAGGGTATCACAACGCCCTACAAAGTTGAGGAGGATATCTCACCTTCGCCACGCGGGTTCCAAATGACAATCGCGCCGGAGTAGCACTCGCTGCGCGGGACTTGCATTTTTGCGCAAAGTGTCCTATACTCCGTGATGACTGGAGCGCAGGCTATTCCCTCGCTTTTTTGTATAACCAACACCATTTACTACAGCACTATGCCAAAGATGAAAACACGCAAGGCGCTTGCAAAGAAGGTCAAAATCTCCGGCAGCGGGAAGGTTTTGCGTCGTGCAACCGGACAGAACCACTTCAATGCCAAGGAGCCTGGCAAGGTCACGCGTCGCAAGCGCAGCGATGCACCGCTGCCAAAGGCGGAGGCAAAAAATATCCGCCGCGCACTCAACGTCTAATTCCTGTTTTTATACTTCTCTCACATCTCACAACACTATGGCTAGAATCAAACGAGGCACAACATCACTCAAGCACCGCAAGAACGTCCTGAAGCAAGCAAAAGGCTTTCGCTGGCGTCGCTCTACGCACGAGCGTGCTGCCAATGAGGCACTGCTCAAGGCTGGCACCTATGCCTACCGCGACCGTCGCGTCAAGAAGCGCACGATGCGCAAGCTCTGGATCAAGCGTCTAAACAATGCTGTGCGTTTGCACGACCTCTCCTACAGCCGCTTCATCAACAAGCTTGCAAAGGCCGGCAGCGCCCTGGACCGCAAAATCCTCGCGCAGATTGCCGTAGAAAAGCCGGAAATTTTGGAGAAGATCATTGCAAAAGTAAAGTAACTCTCTCTCCCAATGTGATGTTGCACAAAAACACGCCGAGCATCGGGCGTGTTTTTGTGTGTGTACCGTACTATTTTCTAAGCGCTATGCTGTGTGGTGCTTGTGCGCGCATGTGGCATGCGTATCATCATCGCGCACTGCAAAACATTGCCGGAAGTGTTGTCTACACCAGATGCTACGTAATACTTCTCTCATGCGCTTTTCTCTCTTGCTCACGTTTTTCCATCAGTTCAACGATGCCGAGAATGGAACGGTACAGCGCAAAAAATGGCAGCCAAATCCATGCTGTCTGTCTGAGGAATTTATCAAAAAATGCATCCATATGGCACGCGTCATTAGTGTACGTCTCCTTTTAGTGTATCATAAAGTGCGTATCCCGCCACGCCGGCGGCCACGGACACATTGAGTGACTCCTTCACGCCACGCATGGGAATGTCCACAGCATCATCGCACAGCGCGAGCGTCGCATCATCAATCCCCTTGGGTTCATTGCCCAAGATGAGTGCCACACTGCGCCCATCAGATGTGAACTTCGCCACAGGAACGCTCGCGTTCGTTTGCTCCAGCGCCACAATGCGTGTGTCCTGCGCGCGCAACCGCGCAATCACAGCCGCAACATCCTCGTCCTTCTCCCATGCGACCGCCTGATCCGCTCCGAGCGCCACCTTACCAATCATGCGCTCCGGCTTTGTCGTCCACGGTGTGCGTCCGTCGTGTGGCGTGCACGTGTAGCCCGTGAGAAAAATCTTTGCCACGCCGATGCCGTCCGCCGTGCGAAAAATTGCACCAACGTTATGCGCACTGCGCACGTTGTGCACAATGAAATACAACTCCGGCTGTGATGGTGCTGCCACGGTCTCCATACCCCTCCCTTACGACTTTTTCACAGACACACGCTCCCACCGGCGATACAACTCTGCTGTTGCTACAACATCTCGCATGCAGTAGTCGGCAATCGTTTCAAACTTGCGCTCCGTGAAGAGACGCTGCACTGCGAGACCGTCAATCGTCTCACCGTCTTCGCCTTCTTGCTTGGGACTGATGATGCCCAGCGCCACCGTAAAGAGGTGGAGACTAAACCTCCGCATTGCCCCATAGAATGACAGCTGGTCCGCCAGGTCGAGATGCGCATGAAACCCTGTGCGATAGTCGCCGTAGCGGTTTGGCATCAGGTCTGTGCTCGGCACGAGATCGTGTACCATGGAGCGAATGATGATGTACGGCGCATCAAACCCGCGTCCGTTGAATGAGATGACTTGGTCGTACTGCGCCACATCCTCCCAAAACTGTGCGAGCAACTCCTTTTCACTGCCACACGGCACATAGAGCACATCACCCTTGTGGTGCTGACCGCGATCGTACGCATCGTCCACGAGGTAGAGCATCTTCCCCTTATTCGTGTCGGGGTTCAGCATACCGATACCCACAACAAACCCTGTCACCGGATAGAGCGCCAATCTCTCTTTCTCCGCCGCACGCTCCTCGTCCGTTGCAGCATTGCGCAGGAGGTTATGCTGTGAGACCTCATCCAGACTGTCAAAATCCACACCCACACACTCAATGTCAAATACCATCTTCTTACGCATATTTCTTACACGTTATCCCGGCTTATACCTCCATCCTACCACACCATCATTCATGCACGCACCAAAAATCGCTTGGCGACTTCCAGCAGCGCAAGCTCCACAGCGGCACAGCCAAGAATAACACCCCATGTCGATAGCGGCAGTGCAACTGTTGCGAGGATCCCTTGCAGTGCCGGCACATAGATGCCGGCAAGGATGGCAATGATGGATATGCCTATGGCGCCATTGAGGTACATATTTGCAAAAACCTCACGGGAAAAAATTGGCCGATCAAATGTGTGGATGATGTAGGCAAAGAGCAGCGAATCTATGCTGATGAACGCAAACAGCGCTGTCCGAACCATTTCTATCGGCATACCCATGGCCAACGCACCAAAAAAGAGTGCTAGTGCAAACGCAGCGCTTGCACTAAAAACAATAAACGCAAACGCCATCAAACTTCGTGATAACAGCGCAGCACGCAAGCGCCGCGGCTTGTGGCGCATCAAGTGGCGGCCGCCATGCGATGCTGTCAGTGCCATGCCGGGGAAACCATCCACAACGAGGTTGATCCAGAGAATGTGCGCCGGCAACAAAGGTAGTGGCACGCTACAAAGTAGCGCAACAAAAAATATCACAAGCTCTGTCAGATCATCTACCAGCAGAAAGAACAAGATGCGCTTGACATTGAGAAATACTTGCCGCCCCTGTCGGATGGCACGGACAATTGTGGCAAAACTATCATCCAGCAGCACAACATCCGCCACAGTCTTTGCAAGGTCCGTCCCACTGCCAATGGCAATGCCCACATCTGCCGCCTTCAGTGCCGGCGCATCATTGACACCATCGCCCACCATTGCGACCACGGCATCCCGTGCCATCAGTGCACGTACGATGCGAATCTTGTGTTCCGGCGAGACACGTGCAAAGAGTTGGGCGTGCGGCACAATATTCTGAAGCTGCGCATCATCCAAGCGCTCAATGTCTCGTCCCTCATACACATGCTCTCGCGCCACATCCATGCCGACATCTGCAAGAACCGCCGCCGCCGTATTGCGGTGGTCACCCGTGATGACGAGAGGACGCACACCGGCACGTTGCGCTGTCACAAGTGCATCGGGCACCTCAGGGCGCACCGGATCTTTGAGTGCGATCAGGCCGACAAATGTGAGATCCTCCACAGACATGGCTGCAGCATCTGTGCGCAGTGCACATGCCAGGAGACGATACCCTTCTGTTGCGAGTTGCTGTATACGCGAGAGAATTGCTTCACGCTGTGCGGAAGAGAGTATGTGGTGGTACGTGGCACCGCCATACTGCGTGCAGCGTGCCACCACATGCTCCGGCGCACCCAGTACCAGCAGCTCTCGCTCACCGGAGGATAGGCGATACAGCCGCGCTGCGTACTTGCGTGCGGAGTTAAAGAGAAGTTGCTCTTCCACCGTACGCTGTGCCAGGAGTGCTTCCCGTCGCATGCCGCTTTGCAGTCCTGCAAGCAGCAAGGCGCGATCTGTCGGACGACCACTCAGACGCCACGCGTTCGTTGTCGCTTCAGGGTTCTCCACCGTCGCATCATTGACAAGCATGCCGATGCGCAACAGTGTCGCATGGTCCTGAGCATTGTCATCCACTGCGCTACCATCGGCAAGGAGCTCCTGTGCGGACAACACGTGACTGACGCGCATTTCTCCCGTTGTCAACGTGCCTGTTTTATCCAGACAAATCACACTGATTGCACCCATTGTCTCCACTGCGCTCAAGCGACGCACCAATGCCTTGTCTTGTGCCAAACGTCGCATGCCCAACGCCAACACCACCGTTACCGCCGGCAACAGCCCTTCCGGGATTGTGCTGACCACCAGCGCCACCGCCGCAAGTGCCACATCACGTAGCGGCAATCCCTGCATACTGCCGAGTGCTACAAATGCACCAACAGCAAGCAGCACAAACCCTGTGATCCACCGCGAGAGCTGCGCCAACGCATGCTGCAGCGGAGACAGCCGCTGACGCTGCGCTGCAAGGAGTGTTGCGATGTGTCCCATTTGCGTTGCTTTTCCTATTGCCGTTACCACAAACTCTATCGTCCCATCTTCCACAACCGTCCCCGCGTAAACCATGTTCGTGCGGTCAGCCACACCCACTGCCGCATCTATGGGCTCTGCATGCTTCTCCACAGGGCGAGACTCACCCGTCAACATAGCCTCTGAAACGACCGCGTGCTGCGCCGTCACGATGCGCCCATCTGCCGGCACACGGTCCCCCGGCATCAGCATCGCAATATCACCCACCACAACATCACTGCTATCAATCGTGTGCCGCACGCCCTGACGACGTACTGTTGCACGAAATGTCAGCGACTTCTGCAAGAGAACGATTGCGCGCTCCGCCTTGGCCTCTTGGATGGCGCCTAGCACAATATTCAGCACAATCACACTGCTAATGAATATCCCGTCCGCCATGTGCCCGATAGCAAACGATGCCCCTGCCGCACCCACAATCACCGCCATCATCGGCGAGGCAAGTTGCTGCACGATGATGCCAAACAGTGTGCGTTGCGGAGCGGATGGCAGGATATTCTTTCCATCACGCAATTGTCGCCTCTGAACATCTTTGATAGATAGTCCATCGGAAGGATGCACACCCAAAAGAGCGCACACCTCGGCGGCATCCATCGCATGGTAGTTTGTGTGTTCGGCGTTCACCATAGCACTATTGTATCACGCCGCCGCCGAGGCACTCGCAACCCCGATAGAACACGGCAAACTGCCCCGGCGTAATGCCCTGGTCTTTGTCGCTGAGCCTCACACACCACAATTCACCATCCTCTCGGTGCACTGTGCCGTCATAGAAGTGCGCACCGTGCCGCAGTTTTACCTGGAGCGCCTCGCCATCAGTCGGCGGCGCAACAATCCAATTGCACGCGCCAACCGTGAAGGTGTCACGCCACTGATTGTGCTGCGCAAAACCGTGCGCAACGTACACGATATTCTTCTGTGGGTCTTTTTTGCACACGTACCACGGGCCGCCGCTGAGATCAAGACCCTTGCGCTGCCCGATGGTGTAGAAGTAGAAGCCGTCGTGCCGCCCCAGTACTGCGC